>DATMUT010000644.1:0-3089 GCA_035563755.1 Novosphingobium sp. | reverse complement strand
TTCGATAGGGAAGAGGTCGAAAATGCGCGATACACAAGGACGGCCGCTGGCCCGTGATGCAATGGCCTATGTGCTGGCCGGGGGGCGGGGCAGCCGCCTGAAGGAAATGACCGACAACCGCGCCAAGCCGGCGGTCTATTTCGGCGGCATGAGCCGGATCATCGACTTTGCCCTGTCGAACGCGATCAATTCGGGCATCCGCCGCATTGGCGTGGCCACGCAATACAAGGCGCACAGCCTGATCCGCCACATGAACCGCGCGTGGAACTTCATGCGGCCCGAACGTAACGAGAGCTTTGACATCCTGCCCGCCAGCCAGCGCGTGTCCGAAACGCAGTGGTACGAGGGCACGGCCGATGCGGTGTATCAGAACATCGACATCATCGAGAGCTATTCGCCCAAATATATGGTCATTCTGGCGGGCGACCACATCTACAAGATGGATTACGAGCTGATGCTGCGCCAGCATGTGAACAGCGGCGCGGACGTGACCATAGGCTGCCTGGTGGTGCCGCAAAAGGATGCCAGCGGCTTTGGCGTGATGGCGGTCGATGCCAACGACGTCATCACCGATTTTGTCGAGAAGCCGGCCAATCCGCCCGAGATTCCGGGCAAGCCGGGCTGGTCGTTGGCCAGCATGGGCATTTATGTGTTCGACACGCAGTTCCTGTTCCAGCTGCTGCGCGAGGATGCGGCCGACCCGCATTCGAGCCGCGACTTTGGCAACGACATCATTCCGCGCATCGTCAAGGGCGGCAAGGCGGTGGCGCACCGCTTTACCGAAAGCTGCGTGCGCGCGGCCGACGAGATCGAGGAATACTGGCGCGACGTGGGCACGCTCGACGCCTATTTCGAGGCCAACCTGGATCTGACCGACACGGTGCCCAAGCTGAACATGTACGACCGCGACTGGCGCATCTGGACCGATCAGGTGGTGGCGGCGCCGGCCAAATTCGTGCACGACGAGGACGGGCGGCGGGGGGCGGCCATCTCCTCGCTCATCTCGCAGGATTGCATTGTCTCGGGCGCGCTGGCGCAGCGCTCGCTGTTGTTCACCGGGGTCAAGATGGGAAGCTGGTCGAGCGTGAGCGAGGGCGTGATCCTGCCTTATTGCAACATTGGCCGGCATGCCCGCCTCTCGCGCGTGATCATCGATTCGGGCGTGCGCATCCCCGAAGGGCTGGTCGTGGGCGAGGACCCGGAGCTGGATGCGGCCCGTTTCCGTCGCACCGAAAATGGCGTGTGCCTGATTACCAAGGCGATGATCGACCGCCTGGGCTGATCCTGCCAGAAGGGAAAAGCGATGCTCAATGTCCTCTCCGTCGCCTCAGAGGCGGTGCCTTTCGTCAAGACGGGGGGGCTGGCGGATGTGGCTGGCGCCTTGCCGGCGGCAGTGGCGCCGCACGGCGTGGCTATGACCACGCTGATACCGGGCTATCCGCTGGTAATGGGCCGTGTGGGCGCGCAGGCGCAGGTGTTGCACGAGTGGGCCGACCTGCTGGGCGAGAAGGCGCGGCTTTTGGCCACCACCCTGCCGGGCGAGGGCGCACATGCGCTTCTGGTGCTCGATTGCCCGGCGCTGTTCGACCGGGTGGGCGGCCCCTATGTCGACGCCTCCTCGCACGACTGGGCCGACAACTGGCGCCGTTTCGCCGCCTTTTCGCGCGCGGCGGCCGATATTGCCGGCGGGCTGGTCGCCGGCCTCTCGTTCGACCTGCTGCACGCGCATGACTGGCAGGCGGGGCTGGCCCCTGCCTATCTGAAATTCGCGGCCCACGGGGGCAATGCCGTGCCCAGCGTGATGACCATTCACAACATGGCCTTTCAGGGCCACTTCGGCGCCGAGGTGTTTGCCGGGCTGGGCCTGCCGCCCTACGCTTGGTCGATGAACGGGGTGGAATATCACGGCGGGGTCAGCTTCCTGAAGGCCGGGCTGGAGTGCGCCTGGGCGATCACCACCGTCTCGCCCACCTATGCGCGCGAGATCCGCGAGGCCGATTTCGGCATGGGCCTTGATGGCCTGATCCGCAGCCGTGGCGGGCAGGTGCATGGCCTGCTCAACGGCATCGACCCGGCAGAGTGGAACCCGGCCGCCGATCCACATATCGCCGCGCCCTTTGCCGTGCGCACGCTGGCGCGGCGCGCGGCCAACACCGCCGCGATCGAGGCCGAGTTCGGGCTTGAGCCTGGCGAGGGGCCGCTGTTCGTGGTGATCAGCCGGCTGACCTGGCAGAAGGGCATGGACGTGCTGGCGGCCTGTGTCGACGATCTGGTGGCGGCGGGCGGGCGGCTGGCGCTGCTGGGGGCGGGCGATGCGGCCATCGTGGCCGAATTGCAGGCCGCCGCCGCGCGCCATCCGGGCCGCGTGGCGCTGCGTATCGGCTATGACGAGGCGTTGGCCCATCGGATGCAGGCGGGGGGCGACGCCATCCTCATTCCCAGCCGGTTCGAGCCTTGCGGCCTGACGCAATTGTATGGCCTGGCCTATGGCTGCGTGCCGGTGGTGGCGCGCACCGGCGGCCTTGCCGATACGGTGATCGACGCCAACCACGCAGCCCTTGCCGCGGGCGTTGCCACGGGCGTTGTCTTTGCCGGTGTCACACAAGCGCATCTCGGCGAGGCTATTGGTCGCACGGTCGCGCTGTATCGCCAGCCGGCACTTTGGCGCGCCATGCAGAAAAAAGGCATGGCCGCCGATTTTACCTGGTCGCAAAGTGGAGCGGCCTATGCCAGTCTTTACCAGCATTTGCTGACGGAGAGCCAATGATCGCCGATACTCTGGTGCGCACAGTCGCCACCACGCCATTTGCTGGCCAGAAGCCGGGCACCTCGGGCCTGCGCAAGAAGGTGAAGATCTTCGCGCAAGCCCATTACGCCGAGAATTTCATTCAGGCCGTGTTTGATGTGGTCGAGCGCGGTCCCGGCTCGACGCTGGTGATCGGCGGCGACGGGCGTTATCTGAACCGCACCGTCATCCAGACCGCGATCCGCATGGCCGCCGCCAATGGCTATGGCCGGGTGCTGGTCGGGCAGGGGGGCATCCTCTCGACGCCGGCGGCCAGCAACGTCATCCGCCAGTATGGCGCCAG
>DATMUT010000643.1:0-2084 GCA_035563755.1 Novosphingobium sp. | reverse complement strand
GACCCATAGATCGATGAGCCGCCATCGGGGATGACCTCGACGCGCTCGATCATGTTGGGCGGGATGACGCTAGGGTCGGGATAGGTCTGCAAAATGCCCGAGCCGACAATGCGGTGCCCATTGACCAGCAGCAGCGTGGTCGTGCCGCCCGAGGCGCCAAGACCGCGCAGGTTGGTGGTGGCGATGGGCTGTCCAAATCCGGCCGAGGGCGCCTGATAGGCGTTGAAACTGCTCATCTGCGGGATCGAGGCCATCAGGTCGTTGGTCGATGCCGCGCCCTTGACCGCAATGTCCTTGGGCGAAATGCCGATGACATTGGTGCCCACCGGCGCAATGCCCCGGATGAGCGTGCCAGTCACGATGATCTCGGCGTCCTTGGGGCTATCGGTGGCGCTCTGCCCTTTGGCGGGCAGGTCTTGCGCCTGCGCGCAGGTGGCTGCCAGCAGCGTCAGGGCGGTTGTGGCTGCGAAAGACGCGCGAAGGCGCGATGTGAAATGCATCTCGGGCATGGTTTGGTTTCATCCTTCCCTTGCGGACAAGCCACATTTGCTTGCGGCTTTGTTCTGATTCGCAGCGATTCCTATAATCGCTATCTTGCGAACGCAATTGCAAAGTTGCGGAATATTTCATATTGAAGCAGGTTCGTGTCGCTTTTGCCTATACACTATTGTCAGCAGCGTCACGAAGCAGGGCGCGGCGTGAAGTCAATTCATTGATTGATCGTTATATTTATGGAGGCCGGCGCTGCGCTGTCTTTGCCTGCGGGGCGCTCAACTGCCTGGCCGACCCCGGTGCCTGGTGCGGGCGCAAGGCACACCGGGCGGCAGGAACGGGTAATCCTGCCGCCCAATGGCAAATCCGAAACCATTCAAAACCACCCTGCGCCACGGCAGGGCGTCCATTTCGCCTATCCGGCCAGAATTTGGCGCATATCGCGCAGCGGATCGCTCTCGACCCGGCTGGTCAGGTTGAAGATCATCGTTTCGCGCCGGGCCAGATCATAGCGCGGCCAATGCGGAATGGCCGCAGCCTGCGGCGTGCCGGTCTTGGCAAAGGCCACCCATGCGGCGTGCATCTGCGCGGCCATGCGCGCGGGGCCATCGCCGGGCCCCACGAAGTCGCGCACATTGTCATATGTGCCGAAAACGAAAGACAGTTCCATGGCGTGTGACGCCTTCAGCCGGCCGCCATTGGTGGGTGCTTCCCAATCCATGCGGTACATCCACACAGGCGATCCTTGCGGCAATTTGCGCTCGGCCAGCTCGATGGCGTTCATCCAGAAACTGCGCGCGCCCGCC
This sequence comes from Novosphingobium sp., assembly GCA_035563755.1. Lineage (GTDB taxonomy): Bacteria > Pseudomonadota > Alphaproteobacteria > Sphingomonadales > Sphingomonadaceae > Novosphingobium. Next base: position 786 of record DATMUT010000643.1, on the reverse strand, counting down.
ACGATGATCGAGCGATAGCCGGGCGCATAGTCGGGATAGGCCGCGCGCACCGCCGGGATCAGCCGGTCGGCGCGGGTCGGGAACATGTCGCGGGTGAAGGCTTCGAAACCGGCCTCGTCCTGCCCGGTGACTTTGGCATTGCCTGCCAGGAACAGGGTCATTTCGTCCTTGTTCGTGCCCACGATCAGCGGCACGGGCGCGGCCATGTCGGCGGCGGCTGGCGAAAACGGCCCGCGCGGCAGCTCGCGCCCGTCGATGCTGGGCACGAAACCGTCGACCAGAAAGCCCTTGGGCGCCTGGTCTTTCACCTTGGCAATGGCGGCATCCTGCGCCGCAAAGATGCGCTCGGCCGGCACAGCGGCCAGCGCTGCAACATCGCCCGGCGCCACCCCCAGCGTGTCGGTCAGCGCCCCGCCCAGCGCCTGCGCATAGGCGCGCGGCGCGGCATCCAGCATCGCCCCGCTCTGGATGATGGCGCGGTGGTACAGGCCCCTGGCCGCGGGCATGCCCAGCAGCAGCGACACTTTGGCGCCGCCGCCGCTTTCGCCAAAGATGGTGACATTGGCCGGATCGCCGCCAAAACGGGCGATATTCTGCCGTACCCAGCGCAGCGCCGCGACAATGTCGAGCATGCCCGCCAGCCCCGAGGACGCATAGTCCGGCCCCCAGCTTTCGGGCAGTTGCGTAAAGCCAAAGGCGTTGAGCCGGTGATTGACCGAGACCAGCACCACCCCGTCGCGGGCAAAGGCATCGCCCCAATAGGTCGGCCGGCTCGATGCCCCGCTC
>DATMUT010000642.1:0-8699 GCA_035563755.1 Novosphingobium sp. | reverse complement strand
CGCCCCACGATCGAGACATAGCCGCGATCATCGATCACCCCCAGATCGCCGGTGATGAAGAAACCGTCGGCGCGAAACTCCTCGGCGGTCTTTTCGGGCAGGCGCCAATAGCCCTTGAACACGTTGGGCCCGCGCACCTCGATGCCGCCCACCTCGCCCTGCGGCAGGGGCGCGCCGGTCGCCGGGTCAGCGATGCGCAGTTCCACGCCGGGCAGCGGAAAGCCGACGCTGCCGGGTACACGCTCGCCGTCATAGGGGTTCGACGTGTTCATGTTGGTTTCGGTCATGCCATAGCGTTCGAGGATGGCCTGCCCGGTCAGCGCGGCGAATTCCTTGTGCGTTTCGGCCGACAGCGGCGCCGAGCCGGAAATGAACAGCCGCATGTGCCCCGCCAGTTCGCGGGTAAAGCCAGCCTCGCCCAGCAGGCGCGAGTAGAAGGTGGGCACACCCATCAACACGCTGGCCTGCGGCATCAGGCGGACCAGCTCCTTCACATCGAATTTGGGCAGCAGGATCATCGCGGCGCCAGCGGCGATGGTGACATTGGTGGCGACGAACAACCCATGGGTATGAAAGATCGGCAAGGCATGGAGCAGGCGATCCTGCGCGGTATAGCGCCAGTAGTCCTGCAAGGTGGTGGCATTGGACGCCAGATTGCCATGGCTGAGCATGGCGCCCTTCGACCGGCCGGTGGTGCCTGATGTATACAGGATCGCCGCCAGATCGTCGCTGTGCACAATGTGAACCGGCTCGTCCGGGCTTTGCGCATCGGCGCGGGTGGACAGGTCGCCCTGCCCTGCGGCATCCAGCGTCAGGCGGGCCGGCACGCCGATTTCGGCGCACAGCGCGGCCATCGCGGCCTCATCCTCGGGCCGGTGGATGAACAGCGCCGGTTGGGCGTCCCCCAGAAAAAAGCGCAATTCACCCGGCGTATAGCCGGTATTGAGCGGCAGATAGACCGCCCCGATGCGCAAGGCCGCCAGATAAGTCAGCAAGGCGGTAGCGCTCTTTTCCACCTGCACGGCGATACGGTCGCCCGCCGCCACCCCTTGCGCGCGGAACAGGCCGGCGATCTGGCCGCTGCGGGCCAGCGCAGCGCCATAGGTGATGACCGCGCCATCAGGCAGGATCAGGAATGGCGCGTCAGGAGCGTCCTTGGCGCGAGCCTCGAACCGGGAAAACATATCCTGACGCATGGTTACCTCTCTTGTCCTTCGGCATATCGTGTCTATCGGCAGGGCGGCCGGGCCGGTCGCGCCATCACCGCGACGGACTCACCGGGCCTATTGCGCGGTTGATCCCATTTCCAGTGTATGCAAGAAGCTGTCCAGAGAAAAGTTTTGCATGCGGGAACTGTCAAAATGACCGACTCAGGTCAAACCAATACGCTTCTGCTCTCGGAACGCATCCGTGTGGCCCTGGCTGATGACATCACCACCGGCGCGCTGCCCCCCGGCCTGGCGCTCGACGAGCAGCAGATCGGCGACCGGTTCGGCGCGTCGCGCACGCCGGTGCGCGAGGCGTTTCGCCAGTTGGCCGCCGCCGGGCTGATCGAGATCCGTCCGCGGCGCGGCGCCATCGTTGCCGCCGTCACCGCCGAGCGCATCATCGACATGTTCGAAATGACCGCCGAGATCGAGGCGATGTGCGTGCGCCTGGCCACCTATCGCATGAACCCCATCGAGCGCAGCCAGCTCAGCCGCCTGCACGATGAGTCCGAGGCGATGGTCGAAGCAGGCGATATCGACGCCTATGATCAGCTGAACTGGCGTTTCCACCGCGCCATTTACGAAGGCACGCACAACCGCTTCATCGTCGAGCAGGCCTGTTCGCTGCGCGACCGCATGGCCGCGTTTCGCCGCACACAATTGCGCGAAGGTGGCCGCCCGGTCCGCTCGCGCGCGGAACATGGCGCCGTGCTCGAGGCGATGATGCGCGGCGATGGCGAGGAAGCCGCCCGCCGCATGCGCGCCCACATGTCCAACGCCTCGACCGCGATGGAGCGGTTTGTCGGCGGCCGCCTGGGCAGCCCGGAAGACGATATCTAGGACACGGACCAGCGGCCACCGTCACAGACGGGACCACGGCACACATGAGGGGATGAAGGATGCCGATTTTCGGGACGGCGCTGCTGGCGCTTTGTACCGTGCTGGGCGTGGCGCTGGGCGAAGCGCTGGGCGTGGCGCTGCATGTAAAGGCCAATGTCGGCGGGGTGGGCCTGGCCATGCTGCTGCTGCTGGCGGCGCGGCACTGGCTGGCGCAGCGGGGGCGGCTGACGCCGGGGCTCCGGCTGGGGGTCGAATTCTGGGCCTTTCTGTATATTCCGATAGTGGTGGCCATGGCCGCGCAGCAGAATGTACGCGCGGCATTGAGCGGCGGGCCGATGGTGTTGCTGGCCGGTGGCCTGGCGGTGGCGACCTGCTTTGCGCTGGTGGCGCTGCTGGGCCGGATGACGCGCGGCCATGACTGACATCTGGGGCAAGCTGGTCACCGATCAGGCGCTGATCCTGGCCTTCGTGGCGGTGGGCGCGATCATGTATGCGGCGGTGCTGCTGTCGCGCGGCCTGACACGCGGGCGTATACACGCCAGCGCCATTGCCATTCTGGGTGCACTGGTGCTGGCGTGGCTGGGCGGTGAACTGACCGGCGGCAAGAAGGGGCTGGCGGATGTCTCGGGCTTTGGCGGATTGCTGTTGCTGGGCGGGGCGATGCTGCGCGATTTCGCCATCGTCGCCACCGCCTTCGAGGTGGACGTGGGCGAGGCCCGCAAGGCCGGCTGGGCGGGCGCCATCGCGCTGGCGCTGGGCACGGTGGTGCCGTTTGCGCTGGGCGTGGGTATCGCCTGGTGCTTTGGCTATCGCGATGCGGTGTCGCTGACCACGCTGGGCGCGGGCACGGTCACCTATATTGTCGGCCCGGTGACGGGCGCGGCGCTGGGGGCGTCCTCGCCGGTGATCGCGCTGTCGATCGCCACGGGCGTGTTCAAGGCAGTGCTGGTCATGACCGCCACGCCCTTCGTCGCGCGCTTCATCGGCCTGAACAATCCGCGCAGCGCCATGCTGTTCGGCGGGTTGATGGGCACGGTCAGCGGCGTCAGCGGCGGATTGGCGGCCACCGATGAGCGGCTGGTGCCCTATGGCGCCCTGACCGCCACATTCCACACCGGGATTGGCTGTCTGGTATGCCCTTCGCTGCTGTTCCTGGCGGTCAGGGCGTTGGTGTAAACTTCATCAAGAATACGTGGCAGGCCAGAATACCGGGCTGCGTATATGCGATATGTCATATTTCGCATTTTGGCATATTGATTCCCTCAAAAGCAAACTGTATGCCGCGACGAACGGATAAAGATTTTGCGCATGCAAACTGCGCAAGACACCCGGATTGAGGATACGCATTACGATCAGGATACCGGCGGCCCCGTGCCGGCCGGCGCCCATCGCCCGACCACGCTGCGTGGCGGGTGATGATCTTTGACGTCTTGCATGCGCAACAACAGGGCGGAGGGCCACATGCACACCAGATTCAAGAACAGCCTGTCGATATTGGCGATGATGGCCGCAACCACTGTGGGGGCAACAGGCTTGGCCGCACCCGCCCTGGCGCAAACCGCCGCCGATGCGGGCAACGACAACAAGGGCGTGGTCGACATCGTGGTGACCGCGCAAAAGCGCAGCGAGCGTCTGCAGGATGTGCCCGTCGCGGTCAGCTCGGTCAGCGGCGAAATGCTCAAGGCGGCCAATCTGACCAACATCACCGACATCCGCTTCATGGCGCCCAGCGTGCAATTCGCCGAATCGAACAGCGTGCGCGGCGAGGGTTTCTCGATCCGCGGCGTTGGCACCTTCGCCTTTGCCGACGGCACCGAGCAGAGCGTGAGCGTGGTGGTCGACGGCGTCGTGCTGGGCCGCCCCGGCATGGGCACCGGCGACCTGGCCGACATCGCGCAGGTCGACGTGCTGCGCGGGCCACAGGGCATGCTGTTCGGCAAGGGCGGCTCGGCCGGCGTGGTTAGCATCACCACCAAGAACCCCACGCAGGACCTCGAGGTCAATGGCCGCGTCTCCTACGGCAGCGGCAATGAAACCAAGCTGGAAGGCGTGGTCAACATTCCCATCAGCGATACGCTGGCCTGGCGCGCCAATGGCTATTTCAACCGCCGCGACGGCTTCATCCAGAACGTCTATACCGGCAAGACGCTGGGCGGCACCAGCGAGGGCGGCTTCCGCTCGAAACTGCTGTGGAAGCCGACCACCGATCTGAGCGTGCTGCTGGCGTTTGACTGGGGCCATCACGACGCCGACTGCTGCCAGTCGGTGCTGATCGGCACGGTGGGGGCGCCGGCCGGCAATTATATCGTGTCGCGCTCGGCCGCCTATGGCATCGTGCCCAGCCTGACCAACACCCAGACCAATGTCGGTGGGCAGGTCTATATGCGCGCCACGCAATGGGGCGCTTCGGCCGAGATCAACCGCGAGTTTGGCGGCTATACGCTGACATCGATCACCGCCTTCCGCAAATGGATCGACCACGACAACACCGACACCGGCTTTACCGATACGCCCTATTTCCCGGTCAACGGCGCCGATGAGACCCAGCAGCAATTCACGCAGGAATTGCGCCTGGCCTCGCCCAAATCGGGGCTGATCGATTATGTGGTAGGCCTGTATTACTTCAACCAGAACCTGAAGGCGTCCTATCCGCAGCAGGGCCAGCTGGGCCTGCCCAGCGCCACCACCGTGTACAGCCGCGATGCCCAGCCCGACATCCAGACGATCAATTACGCCACCTTCGGCCAGGCCAACGTCAACCTGACGCATCAGTGGAAGCTGATCGTGGGCGGGCGCTACACCCATGACGACCTGACGCTGGAAAGCTATAACCGCACGCTCGTCAGCCCTACCGACACCGGCTATCCGGGCGCGCCACCGCTGTATTTCGATTCCACCACCTATCCTTCCTATACCAAGGCGGACAATTTCTCGTACAAGCTGGGCACGGAATACAAGTTCACCCGCGACGTGATGGCCTATTTCACCTATGCCAAGGGCTACAAGGGGCCAGGCTTGGGCCTCATCAGCGGCTACACGCTGGGCGCGCCGCTATTTTCAAAGCCGGAGATCCCCACCAACTTTGAAGTTGGTCTGAAAACCGCGTGGTTCAACCACAAGCTGGTGTTCAACATCGACGCCTACACCACCGACATCAAGAATTTCCAGACCCAGATCGCCACGCCCTACATCTTCAACGGCCAGAACCTGTCGATCCTGCAGGTGGCCAACGCCAACAAGGTGCGCAGCCGCGGCATCGAGATGGACTTCACCGCCCGGCCCACCCGGCGCCTGACGATCAACGGCAACGCCGCCTATATCGACGCGAAATTCGCCGATTTTCCCAACGGCACCTGCAATTACAACACCCAGCCCGGCTGCTTCCTGAGCACCACCATTCCGGGCACCAACACCACTGTGCCGGCCACGCGCTTCTTCAACAACACCGGCAATGTGTTGCCCAACTCGCCCAAATTCACCTTCTCGCTGGGCGTCAATTACGACATTCCGGTCAATGACCGCATGGAGGCCTTCTTCAAGGCCAATTACAACTATCGCAGCTCGGTCAACTTCAGCGCCAACAACGATCCGCTGACCGCGCAGCGCGGCTATGGGCTGGCCGGCGGGCAGATCGGCCTGCGTTCGGCAGACAAGCGCTGGGATGTGGCCTTCTTCGTGCGCAACCTGTTCAACACCAATTTCGTGACCGCGATCGGCAATAACGGCGTCTATCAAAACGCCTGGCTGACCACCGACGCCACCCGCACGGTGGGCGTGGTGCTGGATGTCAAACTGGCGCACTGACGCGGCCTTATCGGTTGTGCGAGGGCAGGCATGCTGTGGTGCGCCTGCCCCTGCTACCACGTTCAGGACCCATTGACTGGGCGGGAGCCAATCACCTCATCCGGTTGCAGCTTCGCAAACGGATGAGCCGACATTTCGATGGGTTGATAGCGCCATGCACACCGCACGGGCGCGGAGCCGGACATCACCGTCCTTGCTCAGGGCCTCAAGGTGATCGGTCAAACTGAACAAGGACTTGGGTTCATCTCCGGGGGCCTTCGCAGCGTTCAGACAGTGGCCAGATAGCGCGACGCCACATCGCGGCGCGACAGATGCGGCGCCAGCGCCAAACGGGCGTTGTTGATCGCCTCCCACCCGGCAATATCGGCCAGCGGGGGGATGGTCACCGTCTCGCCCCGGTCAAGGCCCACAAGCGCGGCATCAACCAGATCGCCGGCCTCCATCACCATTTCGGGCGGAAAACCGTCAACATCCTGCCCCGCCCTTTCCCAGATTTCGGTGCGGGTGGCGCCCGGCAGCACGGCCTGCACCTGCACGCCGCTATCGGCCAGTTGGCGGGCAAGGCTTTGCGAAAGATTGAGAATAAATGCCTTGGTGCCGCTATAGGTGCCATCGAACATTTCGGGCGCCAGCGCCAGCACACTGGCCATGTTGACGATGGCCCCGCTGCCCTGCGCCGCAAAGCGCAGCGCCGCTGCTCGCGCCAACAAGGCCGGGGCGGTGATGTTCAGGGCAATCATGCGCTGGATATCCTCCACGGCAACAGTGGTCAGCGTGCCATGCAACGCCATGCCTGCATTATTGATCAGCAGACCCAGATTGGGCGCGCCGGCGATGATTTCGGCCACCTTGGCCACCTGCACCGGGTCGGTCAGATCGGCGGGCAGCACGGTGACCGCGCGGCCCGTTTCACCGCGCAGCCTTTCGGCCAGCGCGCTCAATCGCGCAGCATCGCGGGCGACAAGGATCAGGTCATGGCCGCGCCGGGCCAGCTTTTCGGCATAGACCGCGCCAATGCCGGAGGAAGCGCCGGTAATAAGGGCAAGGGAATCAGGAGCGTAAGTCATGGGGGGGTACTCCAGTGTTGGGGGGAGGATTACTGCGACACCGAGACAGCGGCGGTGACGGAAAGGCCGGGGCGCAGCACTTCGGCACCCTTTTGTCCGGGGATGATGCGAATGCGCACGGGCACTCGCTGGACGATCTTGGTAAAATTGCCGGTGCCCGGTTCAAACGGCAACAAGGCAAAGGTCGACGCCGAACCGGGCGCAATACTGTCCACCACGCCCGCCACCTTTCCGCCGCCCAGCGCATCGACATGCACTTGCGCGCGCTGACCGGGGCGCATGTGGCGCGTCTGCGTTTCCTTGAAATTGGCGGTGACATACAGCGCCTGCATCGGCACCAGCGTGAGGGCGCGGGTGCCGGGCTGGGCATAGTCGCCCACGCGCAACTGGCGGCTGGCCACCACGCCATCAATGGGGGCGGTGATGGCGGTATGACGCAGGTCTTGCCCGGCAAGATCCAGTGCGGCTTTTGCCCGCCCTTCCCCGGCCTTGGCGCGGGCGAGAGCGGCGACAAGATCGGCGCGGCGGGCATTGACCACGGCGCCCTGCTGGCGGGCGACGGCCAGATCCGCCTGCGCCCGCGCCAGCGCCTGCCCGCTGGCGACCGCACCGGTGCGATACCCTTCGGCATCACGGGCCGCGACCGCGCCAGTGGAAAGCAGCGCCTGATAGCGCGCCGCATCGGCGCCGGCATGGTCTGCATTGGCCTGTGCCCCCCGGATTGAGGTGGCCGCCGCCGCGGTCTGCGCGCGGGCCAGCGCTTCCTCGCTGCTCTGGCGGGCAAGGGCGGCGCGCGCAGCGGCCACCGCGCCGTGTGCATCGGCCAATTCCGCCTCGGCTCCGGCGCGACGGGCGGCATATTCCTCAGGGTCAATCGTCATCAGCGGCTGCCCCGCCCGCACCGTCTGGTTTTCACCCACCAGCACCGCGCTGACAAAACCCTTGATGCGCGGGGCCACCTGGGTGGCATCGGCGCCCACATAGGCATCATCGGTCGATTGGGTGGCGGGCTCGGACAGAATCCACATGGCCCCCAGCCCGCCCACCGCCAGCGCGACGACCGCAGCAATGGCTCCGCGTGGCACTTTGCGAGCGGCAGCCGGATTTTCCTGAGAAGACGCCTCCTGCGAGGCAGGAACGGCGGTGCGCTGGAGCATGGGGGAAAGCCTCTTGATGAAATTATGATTGTCATATATATGATGAATGTCATTTCATCAAGAGGCGAAATCGCGACCATGTTTCCCCCCGTCCTCTCGCGCCTGTCACAGGACTGGTCAGCCGACCCGACCGCTATGTCCACCCGGCGCAAGTTCCTGATTTTCGGCCTTATGGCCTTTGGTCAGTTCCTTGCGCTGTTCGACATCCAGATCGTCTCGGCATCCCAGCGCGAGGTGGCCGCAGGCCTTGCCGCTGGGGCCGATGAGGTAAGCTGGGTGCAGACCGCCTATCTGATGGCGGAACTGGTGATGATCCCTCTCTCGGGCTTTCTGGCGCGGGCGCTCTCCACGCGCTGGCTGTTTGTCGCCTCGTGCCTGATGTTCACGGTCTCCAGCCTGCTATGCGGCCTGTCGTGGTCGATCGGCTCTATGGTGGGCTTTCGCGCGCTGCAGGGCTTTACCGGGGGGGCGATGGTGCCGCTGGTGTTTGCGGTGGGCTTCACGCTGTTTTCGGGAAAGCAGCGCGCGCTGATCCCGGCTATTCTGGGCACCGTCAGCGTGCTGGCCCCGGCGCTCGGGCCATCGGCGGGCGGCTATATCACCGATGCGCTCAACTGGCGCTG
>DATMUT010000641.1:0-2172 GCA_035563755.1 Novosphingobium sp. | reverse complement strand
GGCAGCTTTTAACGGGCCAAATAGCCGCCATCGACCGGATAATACCCGCCGGTAATGAAGGACGCCCCCTCCGACAGCAGGAAGTGCACCAGCGCTGCCACTTCCTCGGGCCGGGCCAGGCGGTTGGGGGCGTGCATCGCGGCAAGGCCGGCGCGCTCCTCGTCGGTCATGGTTTTCGTCAGCGCCGGCGTCTCGACAAAGCCGGGCCCCACCGCATTGATCCGCACGCCATCCTGCGCATATTCCCATGCTGCGGTTTTGGTCATGCCCAATATGGCGTGCTTGGCCGTGACATAGGCCGAGGAACCGGCCCAGCCCACCGCGCCCAGAATCGAGGCCATGTTGACGATGGCGCCCCCGCCCGAGGCGATGATGGCCGGGATCTGGTACTTCATGCCGTAGAACACGCTGTGCATGTCGGTGTCGATCACGCGGTGCCATGTGTCGAGCGGCACATCGGCCAGACGCATCGAGACAGCGCCGATGCCGGCATTGTTCACCGCGAAATGCAGCGCGCCAAAGGTGTCCTGCGCGAAGGCCACCATCGCCTCGACCTGATCGGCACGGCCAACGTCGAGCTGAAAGGTGGCGACATGATCGGCGCCCAGATCGCAGGCCAGGCGGCGGGCGGCATCGGCATCGAAATCGGCAATGACCACGCGCGCGCCGCTATTGGCCAGATCGGTGGCGATGGCCGCCCCGATGCCCGAGGCCCCGCCAGTTACAAGCGCGACCTTGCCGTTGAATTCCAGCATGTTGAATTCCTTTCTTGTCATGCTTGAAACGATTGCAAGGGGCGCCGGTTCACCCCGCGATGGGCAAAATTCGCAAAGTCGAATGGCCGAAGCGCATTTCCGATCCTGCCGCCCACACCCCAGAAAGGCCCTTCGCCCGTGCCCGCTGGGCGATCAGCCACGGCCCGCGGGCGCTTTCGTGCCTTGCGGCTCTGGCGGCGGGCGCATGGGCCTCCTACCTATGCGCGGCAAGGGGCGCTCGCTCGCGTCGCCCTCCCCGCAGCCCCTTTAGGAGCAATGCCATGTCGGACGAATATACCCCCCCCAAGGTGTGGACCTGGGACCAGCCCTCGGGCGGGGCGTTTGCCCATATCAACCGGCCCGTTGCCGGCGCCACGCACGAGCACGAACTGCCTGTGGGCGAGCATCTGCTGCAGCTCTACTCGCTGGGCACGCCCAACGGGCAGAAGGTGACGATCATGCTCGAGGAACTGCTCGAGGCCGGGCACAAGGGCGCCGAATATGACGCCTGGCTGATCGACATCTCGAAGGGCGACCAGTTTTCCAGCGGCTTCGTGGCGATCAACCCCAATTCCAAGATCCCGGCTCTGCTGGACCGCAGCGGCCCCACCCCGATCCGCGTGTTCGAATCGGGCGCCATTCTGGTCCATCTGGCCGAGAAATTCGGCGCCTTCCTGCCCACCGATCCGGCCGCCCGCGCCGAAACCTTCAGCTGGCTGATGTGGCAGATGGGCTCGGCGCCGTTTCTGGGTGGCGGCTTTGGCCATTTCTATCACTATGCCCCGGTGAAGATCGAATATGCGATCAACCGCTATGCCATGGAAACCAAGCGCCTGTTCGACGTGGCCAACCGCCGTCTGGCCGAAACGCGCTGGCTGGCGGGCGATGACTACACCATTGCCGACATGGCCTCCTACACCTGGCTGGGCAATCTGTGGCGCGGCGAGGCCTATGGCGAGGCCGGCACCTTCCTCTCGATGCACGAATACGAGCATGTGGGCCGCTGGGTGCAGGAAATGGACGCGCGCCCCGGCGTGCAGCGCGGCCGGCTGGTGAACAAGCGCGACGGGCTGGCAGAACGGCATTCTGCCGCTGATTTCGAAGGGCTGATCTAAGCTGTGCGGCAGTGATGGGCGAGAGCAGATCTCGTCCATCACTGCCTCCCATTTTGCGCCAAGGGGCCCGCACGCCCATCTTTGCCCTTGCTCTGGGCCACGGATATGGCTAACCGCGCGTTCCGGCCTCGAAAAGGCCGATCGGGGCCACCGGCCCCTGCTGGGGCGTAGCCAAGCGGTAAGGCAGCGGTTTTTGGTACCGCCATGCGGAGGTTCGAATCCTCCCGCCCCAGCCAGTTAAGTCCTCGCATTTCGGTTTTCGCGCAGTGACTTACGGCCAAATCTGACAGCGCTTCAGCTAG
>DATMUT010000640.1:0-5854 GCA_035563755.1 Novosphingobium sp. | reverse complement strand
CCCAGGTGGCCGATGCGTCGAACTCGCTCACCTCGCGGCGGAAGGCGCGGGCCGCATCCAGGCCCGTCTGATACGAAATGACCGCGCCGCTGCTGCTCTTGGTGATGAAGCCGGGCAGGCCGTCCTCGATCTGGGTGGGCGCCTCGTAGTGCCAGTCGCCGCGCAGGATCAGGCGCTGCCCATTGCCCAGCGGCCGGTCCCAGGTGATGGCGAAAGTGGACGAGATGGGCGGAATGCCCGCCGGCGTCAGCCCCGAAATGTCGCCCCACGAGGAGTTGGTGAAGCGGTCGTAGCGCGGTTTCAGATAGGTGAGCGATTCCGCGATCGTCAGTTCGGGCGTCACGCGCACCTGCCCCTCGAACTCGAAACCGAACACCGATTCCTTGTCGGCATTGAGCAGGTCGAAGCCGATGCCGGTAAAGATGTTCGACTGGAACCCGCGGATGTCCTGCTTGAACACGGCGATGTTGAGCGTTGCCAGATCCCAGTTGGCCTTCAGCCCCGCCTCGTAGACGGTGGATTTTTCCGGCCCGGCAAAGCGCCCGCCGCCATTCACATAGCGCAGGTTGTTTGTTGCCAGCCCCGAGGCCACGATCGCCGCCGCATCCGACAAGGCCGGGCGACTGTCGCGCGAGAGGTTGATCGAGCTGGCCTTGAAGCCGGTTGCCACGCCGGCATACAGGTTGATGCGGCGGTTCACCTCGAACGAGACACGCGCGGTATAGGACAGGTTGCCGTCATGCGTGCGCCCCGGCTCGACCGCGTTGGGCACGTTGAGGAAGGGCGGCATGAACTGCAGCGCGCGTAGCGGCCCCAGCGGATTGGCCGCCGCATTGTTCATGTTGGCCGTGGCATAGGCATTGGCCACCGCCGAGGAGAGGCCGCTGGCCAGCGCCCCGCCATAGAGCAGCTGATAGCGCAGCGGGGCATAGGCCGCCGCGTCCAGATTGATGCCCGAGAACGCGTCGCTCGAGACCGTGTTCGTCTGGAAATGCTTGGTGTCGCGGGTGTAGTTCAGGCCGCCCGTCAGGGTCAGGCGGCGCGTCACCTTGAAATCGGCCTGACCGAAGATCGAAAAGCTCTGGTCGGTCATGTGATAGGCTTCGCTCAAGCCCGTCCCTTGCGCAAAGAAGCGCCCGGTGTACTTGCCCGCATTGCCCTCGAGCGCGCCAAAGGTGCCCTCGAGCATCGAAACGTTGAGCGCCCCGCCACTGGCCGCGCGGATGAGCGTGTCGGCATAGGAGCGCATCTGCGAGCCATATTGCAACTGGCCGGTCTGGTTGATCGCCTCGTTGAAGTAATAGCCGCCCAGCAAGAGGTTCAGCCGGCTGCCAAGCTGCGCGCTGGCGCGGATTTCCTGCGTGAAGGTGGTGTCGAGGATGTCGGCCGAATTGCGTTGCAACAGGTCGGCGCTGGTGAAGTCACTGTCCTGGTTGTTCACATTGTGGTTGCGCCGCCATGCCGTGATCGAGGTGAGGTGCACCCCGCCCAGCGTATGGTCGATCTGGGCCGAAACGCCGCCATCCTTGATGTTGTTGGTCGAATTGAGGTTGTTATACACATCGCCATAGGGGTTGGACGGCGCATTCACCTTGCCGCCCAGCGCCTGCAAGACCTGCGTGGTCTGCGAGGAAAGCAGGTTGACCACCGCGCAGCAGATCTCGTCGATCTGGCCATAGTCGGCGATGATGCGGATGCGCGGGCCATTGTCGGGCGCGAACAGCAATTGCCCGCGCACAAAGCCGCGGTTGCGGTTGTCGGTGTTGGAGCCGGTGCCGCCATCGTGCACTACCCCGTCGCGCCGGTTATAGCCGCCGGCCAGCGAGAAGGCCACATTCGGCCCCAGCGGCCCGGTGATCGTGCCCTTGGCCACCAGCGCGTTGTAATTGCCATAGGACAGCTCGGCGCTGCCGCCCCATTTGAACTGGGGCTCTGCCGTGGCGATCGAGACGACGCCGGCGCTGGCGTTCTTGCCAAACAGGGTGGACTGCGGCCCGCGCAGCACCTCGACCCGGCGCACATCTGGGAAGTCGGCAATCTGCGAGGCCGAGCGCGAGCGGTAGACGCCATCGATGAACACGCCCACCGATGGCTCGATGCCGGCATTGTTGGCGCCATTGCCAAAGCCGCGGATCAGGAAGTCGGTCTGCGCGCTCGACTGGTGCGGCGACACGCGCAGCGACGGCACGACGCTGGCCAGATCGCGGATGTCGCGGATGTGGGCACGCTCGATGGTCTGCGCGGTGGTCACGGTCACAGCCACCGGCACATCCTGCAGGGTCTGCTCGCGCTTGGTCGCGGTCACGACGATCTCGTTGCCGCCCTGCGCCGGGTCGGGCGCCTGCGGCCCGTCGGCGGCAAAGGCGGGCGCTGCAACCAGCGCCCATAGCACCCCCGTTGTCGCCCCCAGCCAAAGCCGCGACGTACCGGCAGGCAAACCAGCTCGCACCAAATACATATGTCCCCCCATGCAGCCCCTCGCCTCTATTGCGCACCGTGGCAAACTATCGAGGCATGCCCCTGCACCCCCACCATCTTGTGCGCACCTAGCAATTAGGTGACCTAGCCAGAATGCTCAAAGTCAAAAATCCGTAAGCCTCTACCCTGATTTCCGTCCAAAAGATCCGCTCAGGCGTGGCCGGATTGCCGGCCACCCCGGAATTTCGCCATTTCCCACCCCGTCTTCCCCCTTGCCGAGCGGCACAACAAGCGGCATTTTGCGCTCCGCATTCACGCGCAAATCGCCGACCCGCTTGCCCAAAGGCCGGGCTTGGGCTAGGGGCGCGGCCAAATGGGGCAATTTGTGCGGCGCAACAGCGCCATGCCGCCCCCTGCGTAACCGACTACTAACAGCAACCCCTTACCGGAAGTTTACCATGTCCGCCCCGCTTCCCCTGCGCAATATCGCGATCATCGCTCACGTCGACCACGGCAAGACCACGCTCGTCGACCAGCTGTTCCGCCAGTCCGGCACCTTCCGCGAAAACCAGCGCGTCGAGGAACGGGCCATGGATTCCAACGACCTGGAAAAGGAACGCGGGATCACCATCCTGGCCAAGCCGACCAGCATCGAGTGGGAAGGCACGCGCATCAACATCGTTGACACGCCCGGCCACGCCGACTTCGGCGGCGAGGTCGAGCGCATCCTCTCGATGGTCGACGGCGTTGTGCTGCTGGTCGACTCGTCGGAAGGCGCGATGCCGCAGACCAAGTTCGTGACCGGCAAGGCGCTGGCTCTGGGCCTCAAGCCCATCGTCGTCGTCAACAAGGTCGACCGCCCCGACGAGCGCATCCAGGAAGTGCTGGACGAGGTGTTCGACCTCTTCGTCAGCCTCGAGGCCACCGACGAACAGCTTGACTTCCCTGTCCTTTACGCCTCGGGCCGCAATGGCTACGCCAGCGATGACCCGACCCGCCGCGAGGGCACGCTGACCCCGCTGTTCCAGAAGATCGTCGACCATGTGCCGCCGCCGGCGCTCGAAGTCGACGCGCCCTTCACCTTCCTGGCAACACTGCTTGACCGCGACAACTTCCTGGGCCGCGTGCTGACCGGCCGCGTCCAGTCGGGCGTCATCAAGGTCAACGACCCCATCCGCGCGCTCGACGCCGAGGGCAAGGTGATTGAGACGGGCCGCGCCTCGAAGATCATGTCGTTCCGTGGCCTTGACCGCGTGCCGGTTGACGAAGCGCGCGCGGGCGACATCATTTCGCTTGCCGGCCTGACCGTGGCGACCGTGGCCAACACCGTGGCCGCGCCCGAAGTGGCTGTGCCGATCAAGGCCCAGCCGATCGATCCGCCGACGCTGTCGATGCGCTTTGCGGTGAACGATTCGCCCATGGCCGGCCGCGAGGGCACCAAGGTGACCAGCCGCATGATCCGCGACCGCCTGGAACGTGAAGCCGAATCGAACGTGGCCATCAAGATCACCGAAAGCGCCGACAAGGACAGCTTCGAGGTGGCCGGCCGCGGCGAACTCCAGCTGGGCGTGCTGATCGAGACGATGCGCCGCGAAGGCTTCGAGCTGGGCATCAGCCGCCCGCGCGTGCTGTTCGACACCGACGAGAACGGCCAGCGCACCGAGCCTTACGAAACCGTCCTGATCGACGTGGACGACGAGTTCTCGGGCACGGTTGTCGAGAAGATGGCCCTGCGCAAGGGCGAGATGACCGACATGCGCCCCTCGGGCGGTGGCAAGACCCGCATCAGCTTCGTCGCGCCCTCGCGCGGGCTGATCGGCTATCACGGCGAGTTCCTGTCTGACACGCGCGGCACCGGCATCATGAACCGCCTGTTCGACAAGTACGGCCCCCACAAGGGCAAGATCGAGGGCCGCAAGAACGGCGTGCTGATCTCGAACGGCGCGGGCGAGGCCAATGCCTATGCGCTCGGCCCGCTTGAAGAGCGCGGCATCCTGTTCGTCGGCGTTGGCGAAGCGCTGTACGAGGGCATGATCATCGGCGAGAACGCCAAGCCCGAGGACCTCGAGGTCAACCCGATGAAGTCGAAGGCGCTGACCAACTTCCGCGCCAGCGGCAAGGACGACACCGTGCGCCTGACCCCGCCCAAGGTGATGACGCTCGAGCAGGCCATCGCCTATATCGACGACGACGAGATGGTCGAGGTGACCCCCAAGAACATCCGTATCCGCAAGGCGATCCTCGATCCCAACGAGCGCAAGAAGCAGAGCCGCAAGAAGGACGCCTGATCCTTCACGCGGGGCTCCGCGCACAGCAAAACAAAAGGCCGGGAGGGGACACCTTCCCGGCCTTTTTGCTGTGGCCGGGGCGCGGCGAACCGCTGGCCGCCCGGCGCCCTCGCTCCACCGCAGAAAGCTGAACCTTGCCTGCAACCCGCGCTCCGAATGCGTTCAGCCAGCATGGCCTAGAACCCGAATCATGAAGAGGCCGTAGACCCGGGGCGTCATGCCCCGCCCGCGGCCCGGGAGACGCGACATGAGCAATTTTGTGACCAAATCTGCGATTGCAGCCGCCATGGCGGCCTCTGCCATCGCCACGTTCAGCGCCACGCCCGCCATGGCGCAGCGCTACGGCGGCCATTATCGCGGCGGCGGCGATGCGGCCGGCGCGGCAGTGGCAGGCGGCATCGTTGGCCTGGCAGTAGGCGCGGCGATCGCCTCTGACCGCGGCCCGCGCTATTACGCCCCGCCGCCCCCTCCGCCTCCGGCCTATTACGGCGGCTATTACGCCCCGGCCTATGCACCGGCCTATGTGGTCGACCCTTCGTGGGCATGGCGTGATGGCTGGTACTGGGACCGCTGGGGCCACCGCTATTACCGCGACGGCCGCCCGTTCGGCTATTATCGCGGCGGCTATGGCTGGCGCGGTGGCTATGGAGGGGGCTGGCATGGCGGCGGCTACGGCGGTGGCTGGCACGGCCACGGCGGCTGGCACCGCTAACGCCTGACCTCGGGCAGGCCATTTTACAGACAGGCACCGGGCCATCCCCCCTCAGTCCGGCCCGGTGCCAACCTTCTCTCTGCGGCCCCGCTCCTTTGCCCCTCCTGAGCGGGTCCGATCTCGGGGGCATGAGCCTGCGTCACCTGACGCACCGCTCATGCCCCCTTTTTGTGCCCGGCCTGCACGCATGGTTGCCCGATCTCCGCTCCCTCTCGCCAAAACGCATATGCATCGCTATGGGCCACACATGACTGCCTTTACGCCGAAGTCCGACACCGTTCCCGCCCGCAACAGCGACCTGCGCGTCGCCCTGTTCAGCGGCAATTACAACTACGTGCGCGATGGCGCCAATCAGGCCCTGAACCGGCTGGTGGGCTATCTGCTCTCGCAGGGGGTGGCGGTGCGCGTCTATTCGCCGGTCGTCGAAAACCCCGCT
>DATMUT010000639.1:0-3548 GCA_035563755.1 Novosphingobium sp. | reverse complement strand
AGACCCGGCCGGCCAGCCGCCGCCATGTCCCACACTGCCGCCAGCGCCAGAACCCCGGCTGCCCCGACCTGCGCCGCCAGCACCGGCCAACCGTCGGCGGCTGCCCTTTGGGCCTCGATGCCCGCGCGTTCCACCGTCGCTTCGCTGGCCGCCGCCTGGCTCAACGCGCATTCTCCTTACACAAGTCGCCACGCCAGAGACATGCTCCGCCGCAACAGCACAGCTTATACGCCGGGCCGCCCGGCCCGCCGCTTCGAGGTTTCAACATACGACCCATTCCACAACCCTTGGGGCATGCCGCCCCGGCGATTTTATCGATTGTGCGCCTGCGAATGTCGCATGTGCACACGCAGGTTGCAAGCTTGGCCCGCCAGTTGGCCGGCCGCGCCTGGCTGCCCGGCGGCCCGATGCCCTTTGGCGCCGCACACCGCAAGGGCCACAGGCAAGGGTCGCAACCATGCAAAGCGATGTAGATCGCTGACATTCCTGTCAATTGGTTAATGGTCGAAGCATACTTTGACCTTGCACATCGCAGCCGTGCTTTTGCGTCGCAGCATTGCCCCTTTTCCCACATCGGGACATTTCGCACCCGCACAGAGGCATCATCGCGCAGCCCCTGCGCCGCCCGCGCGCAGCCTTGCGCGAATCGCATCGCGCCGCCCTCTCATCGGCCCGGTGGATGAGCGCCCATCCATGATATCGCTTTGCCCCTCCCGGCCGCGCCCTATACCCCGTAAGCCAGAGAGCTAAGGCCGGCCAAAATCAGCGCCGCCAACCCATGGGAGAGACGATGACCGGCCACCACCACAAACCGGGCCTGATGACCGGACTGTCGTTGCTGTTGCCGATCACCCTTTCGACGATGGCCATCGTGCTGCTGGCGCCCATTCTGCCGGGCCTGCTGGCCGAATTCGCGGGCGTTCCGGGCCACGACTATTGGGTGCCCATGATCCTGACCATTCCGGCGCTGTGCGTGGCGCTGTTCTCGCCGGTGGCGGGCATGATGGGTGACTGGTTCGGGCGGCGGCGACTGCTGTTGGGGTCTTTCGTGGTCTATGCGGTGGTGGGCATTGCGCCGGTTTTCCTGACGGACCTGCGCGAGATCATCATCAGCCGCGTTGCCGTGGGCATTGCCGAGGCGCTCATCATGGTGCTCACCACCACCATGATCGGCGACTATTTCGAGGGCGCCGCGCGCGATCGCTGGCTGGCCGCGCAAACCGCCTTTGCCTCGATGTCGGCGCTGCTGTTCTTCAACATTGGCGGGCAGCTGGGGCGCATGGGCTGGCGCACGCCGTTCTGGGTCTATGGCTCGGCGCTGGTCATGCTGGCGCTGGTCCTGCTTTTCACCTGGGAACCGGCCGAGGCCGACACCACCGACGAGGCCGACACCCCGCCCCATCATGGCGGCTGGGCGGGTTTTCCCTGGGCGCGCATGGCGGGCATTCTGGGCATCACCATCTATGGCTCGGTGCTGTTCTACACGGTGCAGATCCAGGCCGGGCGCGGCCTTGCCGTGCTGGGGCTGAGCGATCCGGGCCGCATCGGCTTCCTCACCTCGGTGGCCAGCATTGGCGTGCCACTGGGCACGTTCCTTTACTCGCGCATCAGCCGTTCGCGCGTGGCAGGGCTGCTGCTGGCCGAATTCGCGCTGCTGACGGTGGGCTTCCTCACCATGTCGCGGGCCGGGTCGCCGGTGCCGTTCCTGGTGGGCTGCTTTATCAACCAGCTGGGCGCGGGCATGCTGCTGCCAACGCTGCTGGTCTGGGCCATGAGCGGCCTGTCCTTCGACATTCGCGGGCGCGGCGCGGGGCTGTGGAACGGCGCCTTCTCGGTCGGGCAGTTCCTGTGCCCGGTCATCGTCACCTTTGCCTCCGACCGTGTGGGCGGGCTGCAGGGGGCTTTTGGCGTGCTGTCGGGGGCGGCGCTGCTGGGCGCGCTGGCCGCGCTGGTGGCGTGGATGCGCGGCAATGGCGGCCATGCGCCCATGGCCGGCGCCAAAGGGGTCGCACTCCATGGCTGAGCGCCTTGCGGGCAAGATTGCCGTGGTGACGGGCGCTGCCAACGGCATTGGCGCAGGCTGCGCGCAGATGTTCCGCACGCAGGGCGCAACGGTTGTGGGCGTGGATGTATCGGGCGCCGACCACGCCTGCGACCTGACCGACGAGGCCGCAGTGAACGCCTTGTTTGCCGATATTGGCGCGCGCTACGGGCGCATCGACATTCTGGTCAACGCGGCCGCTTTCGCCAGCTTCGCCTGGATCGAGGAGATGACCTATTCCCAGTGGCAGCGCACGCTGGTGGGCGAACTGGACATCGTGTTCCTGCCCACGCGCGCGGCCTGGCCGCATCTCAAGGCCAGCGGGCGGGCCTCTGTGGTCAATTTCGCCAGCGCCAATGCCGCCCATGCCCTGCCCGGATCGCCAGCGCTGGCCCATTGCGCGGGCAAGGGCGGCGTGCTGGCCATGACGCGCCAGTTGGCAATGGAGGGCGCGCCGCACGGCATCCGCGCCAACACCATCGCCCCCGGCTTCATCCTGACAGCGGCCACGCGCGACCATCTGGCCCGCGACCCGGCCATGAAGGCGCAGGTGATGGCTAAAAACATGCTGAAAATGCTGGGCGAACCTGCCGACATCGCGCACGCCGCCACATGGCTGGCCAGCGACGAGGCGCGCTACGTGACCGGCGCCAACATCGCCATCGATGCCGGCGCCACGGCCTGGTAAAAGTCAGCTGCCGTCGGTGATGAGCGTGCCGCCATCGACGACCAGATTGTGCCCCGTGACGAAACCGCCCGCGGCGCTCGCCAGAAACACGGCGGCGCCTGCCACCTCCTGCGGCGTGCCGGGGCGGCGCAGCGGCGTCATCCCCATGCGCCGGGCCATGAACGCCTCGTTCTCGAGCAGGGGGCGCGACAGTTCGGTGGCGATGAAACCGGGCGAGATGGCATTGGCCCGCACGCCCCTTGGCCCCCACTCCACCGCCAGATTGCGCGCCAGTTGCGCCACGCCCGCTTTGGCCAGCGCATAGGCGTTGATCGCCCCATTGCCGCGCAGCCCCGACAGGCTGGCAATGAGCACCACATTGCCCCCCACCCGCCCCAGATGCGGCAGCGCCAGATTGCACAGCACCACCTGCGAGCGCAGGTTGATGGCCATGACGCGCGCATAATCGGCCATGTCGATAGCGGCAAAAGGCCCCGCGCGGCCGGTTATGCCGGCATTGCACACCAGAATGTCGATCCGGCCGCATTGCTGCGCCGCCCCCTCGACCAAAGCGGCAAGGGCAGCATCGTCAGTCACGTCGCAGGCAATGCCGGGCATGGCCAGTTCGCCCGCCACCCGCGCAGTATCGGCCGCATCCTCGCTCGAGATGACGACACGCGCCCCCGCATCGATCAGCCCCTGCGCGATGGCCCGGCCAATGCCGCGCGTCGAGCCGGTGACGATGGCCACCTTGCCCGTCAGGTCAAAAGCGCCACTCACGAGCGCAGGCCGGCGATGGCGCAGACCTCGTCGCGGTGGCCGATGGGCGTGCCGGCGGCC
>DATMUT010000638.1:0-2610 GCA_035563755.1 Novosphingobium sp. | reverse complement strand
CGCAGCGCCCGCCGCCGCCTGGTCAAAGCTTGTAGCGCAGGGTCAGCATCCAGCTACGTGGCTCAATGGCGAACCGCGGGTTGATGACCGAAAAGCGAAAGCCCGTCTGCCAGCCCTGCTGCTGCAGCAGGTTCTTGGCGGCCAGCTGGATTTTCCATTTGCCCATCTCGTAACCAAGGTAACCGTTGAGGAATTCCTGACTGGGAACCGCGCCGATGGCGGCATTGTCGGGCGTCGAGAAATATTTGTCCCGGTTGCTGTAATCGGCGCCGGCGGTGAAAATGCCCGGTCCTACCGGGGCATTGTAGTCAAAGCCCACGGTGAAGGAATATTTGGGCAGCACCGGCAACTGGTGCCCGGACAGCGATCCGGAAACCGCGCTGGCTCCGGTATATTTGCCGTCGTTCAGCGCGCCATTGCCCCATAGCGTGAGGCCATGCACGACCCGCCACGACAGCTCCGCCTCGATCCCGCGCAGCGAGACATCGTAATTCTCGATCAGGAACGAGCCATTGTTGAGGCTGACGGTTTGCTGGCGATCGATGATCGAATTGTCGAATGCGGCCAGGTTGAGGCGCACCTTATGCGCAAAAAAGTCGGTCTTGAGGCCCACTTCATAGGCCTTGGTGATCTGCGGCCTGAAGGCCTGCGCCAGCTGGGCGGCGTTGCTGGCCAGACCATTGTAACCGCCCGACTTGAAGCCTTCGCTATAGGAGGCATAGGCCAGAACGCCTGCCGCGATAGTGTAGTTCAGGCCGATCTTGGGGGTGAACCGCTCGTAGCTGTTATGCTGGCGCACCGGCACCCCGCCGATCGTCGCATCGAGCCGCTTGTCGTCGATGGTATAGCGCCCTGCCCCCACCAGCGAAAGCGCGCGGGCCAGATGCAGTGTCACCTGGCCATAGGCGGCGTAGCTGTTGGTATCGATCGTGAACACCGTTCGACTGGGGACGAAGAAGATAGTCGAATCAACGCCCTGGGTGGCGTTCTCGGTGAAATAATACAGGCCCCCCACATAATCGGCAAAGCCGCCCGGCGTGCTGCCGCTGGCCTGCAGCTCTTCGCTGAACTGATGTTGATGCGTGACCGAGACACGATCGAATAGATCGAGCATCGCCGTGCCGGCAGCGCCGATGGCACTGGGCGCCACGCCGCCCGAAAAATCCTCGCGCCAGTCGTCGTAGAGCTTGGAATAGCCGGTGATCGAGGTCAGCTTGCCGTGCGGCATGGTGGCCGACATGCGCAGCGTCGAGCCATATTGCGTCAGGTGCGAATAGGACGGCGTGGGCGATTGCACCACGCGGTACGAACCGCTGATGGGCACGATCTGGCCGGCGCTGTTGGTCGTGGTGTTGACGGCATATTGCCCGTCCGATGTGCTGTGCAGATAAAAGGCGTTGAAGCGCGCCTGGATGGCATCGCCCACATAGGCCAGGTCGCCCTGGATGCCGGCAAAGTCGTTGGCGCCCACCTGCCGGTTCAGGGTGCTGTTATACTGTGCGCCGCCGTCGCGGGCGCGGATCATGCCATTGAGCGAGGCGCGCCACTTGCCATCGGCCGAGATCGGCGAGGAAAGAAAGGCCTTGAAGCGCCTTTCATTGAAGCTGCCATAGCCGGCAGTGGCGCTGCCCTCGAAATGGTCGCTGGGCGCCTTGGTGATGATGTTGACCGCGCCGGCCGACGAATTGCGACCATACAGCACGCCCTGGGGGCCCCGCAGCACCTCGATCCGGTCCAGCTCGACAAAGTCCAGCAACGAAGCCTCGAGCCGGGCGCGATAGACATCATCGACATAGATCGCGACCTCGGATTCAGAGGTGACGAAGCCGCCATCGGTAATGCCGCCGCCGCGGATATATGGCTTGAGGCCATTGCTGCCGCCAGTGACCGCGTCGAACTTCACGTTGGGCGCCAGACGCGACACATCGCTCAGCGACTGCACCTGCAGGCGATCGAGCTGCTCGCCCGAGATCGCGGTCACACTGACGGGCACATCCTGCAGCCGCTGCCCGGTGCGCTGCGCGGTGACGACGATATCGCCAAGCTGGTTTTCGGTTTGGGGAGGAGGCGCGGGCGGCGCGGTCTGGGCGCTGGCGAGGCCCCCGCCCCCGCCTATGCCTATGCCCGCCAACACGATCGCCATGGTGGTGGTCAGGCCTGAAAATGCACATCGGAACTGTGTCATGCTGTCTCCCCCTGTTGTGTGTTTGAATAGCGCTACCGTCGGGCTCTCCGTTTTCGGATTTGAACTGTGGAATATTGGAAATTTGGCGGCCGCACCGGTCACGCCACGGGCAAAAGCCCCAGCGCGCCGGGATTGAGCAGATTGTCCGGATCGACCTCGCGCTTGATCTGGCGCAGTAAGGCCAGCGCGCCGGCATCGCGGCCGTTGGTGTAGGGATAGAGTTTGCCCACCTGGAAATGGGCCGCGCCGTGCTGGTGCATCAGCACTATCAGCTGGTTGCGGATCTCCTCGACCAGCGCCGCGCCCGTCGGATTGGCCTCATAGACCGGCAGCGCATCGAGATAGGCCAGTTCCATCAGCCGTTCATGGAATTCACTGCGCGCATCCTGCCAGTAGAGCGCCGGCTCGTAGAGGAAGGTCGAGGC
>DATMUT010000637.1:0-6353 GCA_035563755.1 Novosphingobium sp. | reverse complement strand
GCATATTCATCGGCCGTGCGGCGCGGATCGGTGGCAATGCGCCAACGAGCGCGGATCGTGCGGCCTTCGTAAAGCGCAAAAACCACATTGGTATTGCCCACGTCGATGGCCAGCAGCATGCGTTTCATCCCCTGAAGATGTCTTTTTGCGTAAAAACGGTCAGGCCAGCGTAATGTCACCGGCATGGATAAGCTGTGTGGTGCCGCAGGGCAGCCTCAAACGCAACGCCCCCACCTCGTCCAGCCCGTCAAATCGGCCCGACAGGCGCGTACCGTCGGCCAATGTTGCCGTCAGCGCAGTACCCGGTCGATGGGCACCGGCCTGCCAACGCGCCAACAAAGCGGCGAGCCCGAACTGCCGCCACCGGCCAAGTTCTTCCGTGAGCGCACCGGCAAGATCTGTCGCGAAGAGGTCGCGGTCAGGAGCCGGACCGAAGGCCGCCAACGATACCGTCTCGCGTCCGGGCACTTCCGGCGCCTGCGACAAATTCACACCAACGCCGACAACCACCCCATCGCCTACCCTTTCGAGCAGGATGCCAGCCAGTTTGGCAGCGCCGACCATCAGGTCGTTAGGCCACTTGAGCAAAGCAACGTGCGGCGCTGGCAAACGCGGTGTGACTGCCGCCTGCACGGCCAACCCCACCACCAGCGCCAACGAACCGGCATGAGGATCGCGTGGCTGCGGATACACCACGGTCGAGCCCATGAAATTGCCCGCGCCATCGCTCCACAAACGGCCAAGCCGACCGCGACCGGCGCTCTGCCGGTCAGCGATCAGCCAAAAACCTTCCGCCACCGGATCGCCCGAACGCAGGCGATCGGAAAGATCGCTGTTCGTCGAACCGGTGGCGGATACAAATTGCAGCAAGTCGGTCGCGTGCCGATCAGCCGGCAGCGTGCAGCGCAGCGACAGCCAGGTTTGCCAGACCGCCCAGCCAACCGCTCAGCAGATAACCCAGCGGCGAGATGAACAGGCAGGCCAGCAGCGCCAGCGTGCCGTTCACGCCGTCAAAGCCCGTGACAACCTTGTTGGCCGGCTCGTCAAAGAACATCACCTTGATGACCTTCAGGTAATAGAAGGCACCGATGACGCTCGCGGCGATACCGAAAGCGGCGAAGGGCAGATAGCCGGCCTGAACCGCGGCCTGGAACACCACAAACTTGCCCCAGAAGCCGAACAGCGGCGGAATACCCGCGAGGCTGAACATGACCATCGCCATCGCCAGCGACAGCTTCCAGTTGGTGCGCGACAGGCCCGCCATGTCGGCGATCGCCTCAACCGGCTTGCCTTCGGCGTCGCGCATCGAAAGCACAACGGCGAAACCTGCGATCGAAGTCATCACGTAGATGGCAAGGTAGACCAGCATGGCCGAGGCGCCGGCGATCGTGCCGCTGGCCAAGCCAACCAGCATGAAGCCAACGTTGTTGATCGACGAATAGGCCAGCAGGCGCTTGATGTTGCCCTGACCGATGGCGCCCAGCGCACCCACGATGATCGAGGCAAGCGAGGCGAACATGACGATCTGCTGCCAGGCGTGCGGCTGCGAGCCGAAAGCCTGAAGCGTCACGCGCATGGTCAGCGCAAGGGCAGCAACCTTGGGCGCCGTGGCGAAGAAGGTCGTCACCGGGGTCGGCGCGCCTTCGTACACGTCGGGCGTCCACATGTGGAACGGCACGGCGCTGATCTTGAAGGCAAGGCCTGCCATCATGAACACGATGCCGAAGGTCGCGCCCAGCGGCAGCGTGCCGTGGTGAGCGGCCAGCGCATGC
Source organism: Novosphingobium sp. (assembly GCA_035563755.1). Taxonomy (GTDB): domain Bacteria; phylum Pseudomonadota; class Alphaproteobacteria; order Sphingomonadales; family Sphingomonadaceae; genus Novosphingobium. The sequence continues at coordinate 4,581 of DATMUT010000637.1, read as the reverse complement.
GCGATGCCGGCAAAGCTGGTGGTTCCGTTGAAGCCATAGGTCAGGCTCATGCCGAACAGCAGGATGCCCGAGGCCAGCGCGCCCAGCACGAAGTACTTGAGGCCCGCTTCGGCCGAACGGTTGTCGACCCGCAGCATGGCTGCCAGCACGTAGGCCGCCAGCGAGTTCATCTCGAGGCCGATATAGAGCGTGAGCAGATCGGTGGCCGAGACCATCAGGCCCATGCCCAGCGCCGCGAACAGCGCCAGGATGGCATATTCGGCGCGATAGCCGCCATAACGTTCGAAGAAGGCCGGCGCGACCAGCAGCGAGGCCGCCGCCGCACCATAGACCAGCACCTTGCCATAGGCGGCAAAGGCATCGACCGAAACCTGACCGAAGAAGGCAGCAGCATCGGCACCAGCGGCACCCGAGGTCAGCGCCGGCCACACCAGCGCAGCAGCCACGGCGAGTGCAAGCACAGCGGCATAGGTTACCGCGCGGGCAGCCTTGTCACCGGCCCAACCGGCCACCAGCAGCAGCACCAGACCGGTGACACTGAGGAGATCCTCTGCCGCCACCAGGCGAAGGGAAGCAACCCAGTTCATTCCTTTTCACTCCCTTCGCCGGCGTGTTCAGCGCCAGACTTTTCAGCTTCGGCCGCAACCGGATGGCCCGGCGTCACAGCCGCGTCGCCCTGGGGCTTGGCCTGAGCCAGACGGGCATCGAGATGAGCGATATCGGCCCGGATCGGCGCGATGAAGCTCTCGGGGTAGATACCCATCCACAGCGTCGCCAGCGTCAGCGGCACCAGCATCGCCCATTCACGAGCATTGATGTCGGGCATGGCGGCAGCGTCGGCGTTCTTCTGATCGCCAAAGGCCACGCGGCGGTAGAGGTAGAGCATGTAGGCAGCGCCAAGGATGATGCCCGTGCCGCAGACCAGCGCCACCCAGCTCGAAGCCTGATAGATGCCGCCCAGCGCCAGGAACTCACCCACGAAGTTGGCGGTAGCCGGCAGGCCGACCGAGGCCATCGTGAAGAACATGAAGAACAGCGCATACTTGGGCATGTTGATCGCGATGCCGCCGTAGCGGTTGATCTCGCGGGTGTGCAGGCGGTCGTAGATGACGCCCACGCACAGGAACAGCGCGCCCGAAACCAGACCGTGCGCCAGCATCACCATCATCGAGCCTTCGAGGCCCTGACGGTTGAAGGCGAACAGGCCGATCGTCACGATCGCCATGTGCGCGACCGAAGAGTAGGCAATCAGCTTCTTCATGTCGGTCTGTACCAGCGCCACCAGCGAGGTGTAGACCACGGCAACCATCGAGAGCGCCCAGACCAGCGGCGCGAAATAGGCGCTCGCCTCGGGGAACATCGGCAGGCTGAAGCGGATAAAGCCGTAGCCGCCCATCTTCAGCAGAACACCAGCCAGGATGACCGAACCGGCGGTCGGCGCCTGCACGTGCGCGTCGGGCAACCAGGTGTGGACGGGCCACATCGGCATCTTGACAGCAAACGAGGCAAAGAACGCCAGCCACAGCCACTTCTGAGCGGCAACCGGGAAGTTGTAGGCCATCAGCGTGGGGATGTCGGTCGTGCCAGACTGGTTCACCATCCACAGCATGGCGATCAGCATGAGAACCGAACCCAGCAGGGTGTAGAGGAAGAACTTGTAGCTGGCGTAGATGCGATCCACCCCGCCCCAGATACCGATGATGAGATACATCGGAATGAGGCCCGCTTCGAACATGATGTAGAACAGGAACAGATCCTGCGCTGCGAAGACGCCGATCATCAGCGTCTCCATCAGCAGGAAGGCGGCCATGTATTCAGGCACGCGCTTGGTGATCGAGTCCCAGCTGGCGCCAATGCAGATCGGCATCAGGAAGACCGACAGCTCGATCAGCACCAGCGCGATACCGTCGATGCCAAGCGCCCAGTTGAACCCTGCGAACAGGTGGGCCTTCTCGGTGAACTGCCACTGCGGCCCACCGATCTGGTACTGCGACCACAGGCAAAGGCCCAGGGCCAGGTCGATAAAAGTCGCCAAAAGAGCCAGCTTGCGCGCCGTCCCGGCCGAAACCAGGAGGCAGGCAATGGCCGCAACAAGCGGCACCGCCAGCATCAGCGAAAGGATGGGAAAACCGGTCATTGGTGAGTTGCCTTATTTTCGTCCACGTCGCTGTGTTGCCTTTACCGGACCAGAACCCAGCTGACCGCTGCCACCAGGCCGAGCAGCATCCACAGCGCATAGCTGGTCAGCAGGCCCGACTGGATCTTGCGCGCCTGGCCCGCCCCTTGTGCCACCACCCAGGCGGCGCCGTTGGGACCGAAGCGATCGATCAAGCCGATGTCACCGATCTTCCAGAACAGGCGGCCAAGCGCGAAGGCCGGGCGCACGAACAGGAAGTCGTAGAGTTCGTCGAAATACCACTTGTTGTAGAAGAAGGTGTGGAGCGGACGGACCGCTGCCACGAAGGCCGCCGGAACGCCCGGGCTGGCGATATAGGCGACATAGGCGCCCGCAAAGCCCAGAACCATGACGGTAAACGGCGCCCACTTAACCCACACAGGCACGTGGTGCATGTGGTGGAGAAGTTCCTCGTTGAATACCAGGCTGCCCTTCCAGAACTCGCCCGTTCCCTCGCTCACGAAAGCATGGGTGAAGACGAAACCGGCAAAGACCGCGCCAATGCTCAGGATGATGAGCGGCAGCAGCATGACCAGCGGGCTTTCATGCGGATGATAGCCGGCGGTGCCATCGTCATGGCCGTGGTGGCCATGCGCGTGGTCGTCGTGACCGTGCGCGTGGTCATGCCCGTGGCCATGATCGTCGTGCACGGCGTGCTGGATATGCTCCGACTGCGACCAGCGGGCCTTGCCGAAGAAGGTCAGGAACACCAGGCGCCAGGAATAGAAGCTGGTCAGCAACGCCGCCACGATACCCATCGTGAAGGCAAAGTGGCCAACGCCCGTGCCCGAACCATAGGCCGCCTCGAGGATCGAGTCCTTCGAGTAGAAGCCGGCGAAACCGAACACGTCGACAATGCCAACGCCGGTGATGGCCAGCGTACCCGCCATCATCGCCCAGAAGGTCACGGGGATCTTCTTACGCAGCGCGCCATAGTAACGCATATCCTGCTCGTGGTGCATCGCATGGATGACCGAGCCGGCGCCAAGGAACAGCAGCGCCTTGAAGAAGGCGTGGGTGAACAGGTGGAACATCGCCGCGCCATAGGCGCCAGACCCTGCTGCAAAGAACATGTAGCCCAGCTGCGAACAGGTCGAATAAGCGATGACGCGCTTGATATCCCACTGCGTCGTGCCGATCGTGGCGGCAAAGAAGCAGGTGCAGGCACCCACCACCGTCACCACTTCGAGCGCGACCGGGCTGGCCTGGAACATCGGCGACAAGCGGCAGACCATGAACACGCCGGCGGTCACCATGGTGGCCGCGTGGATCAGCGCCGACACAGGCGTGGGGCCTTCCATCGCGTCAGGCAGCCAGGTGTGCAGACCAAGCTGCGCCGACTTGCCCATCGCGCCGATGAACAGCAGGATGCACAGCACCGTCATCGTGTCGAAGCGGTAGCCCAGGAAGCCAATGGTCGAACCGGCCATCGAGGGCGCTGCATGCAGGATCGCCGGGATCGACACGGTGCCGAACACCAGGAACGTGCCGAAGATGCCGAGCATGAAGCCAAGGTCGCCCACGCGGTTGACCACGAAAGCCTTGATCGCGGCGGCGCCGGCCGAAGGCTTGCGGAACCAGAAGCCGATGAGCAGGTACGAGGCCAGACCCACGCCTTCCCAGCCAAAGAACATCTGCACGAGGTTGTTGGCCGTAACCAGCATCAACATCGCGAAGGTGAACAGCGACAGATAGGCGAAGAAGCGCGGCTGATCCGGCTCCTCGTCCATGTACCCCCAGCTATAGAGGTGGACGAGAGCCGAAACGCTGGTGATCACCACCAGCATGACCGCAGTCAGCGTGTCGACGCGCAGTTCCCAGTCGAACGAGAGATCGCCCGACTGCACCCACTTGAGCACCGGCACCACAGCCGCCTCGGCGCTGCCGGTCAGGAACGGAATGAAGATGGACCACGACAGGAGGCAGGCAATGAACAGACCCGCGGTCGTGATGACCTTGGCCGGCACCTTGCCCAGCGACTTGTTGCCAAGCCCCGCGACGATGGCCGCCAGAAGCGGCACGAAAACTATGAAGAGGATACGATGCACTGCCCCTTACCCCTTCATCTGGTTCACATCGTCAACCGCGATGGTGCCGCGGTTACGGAAGTAGATGACGAGAATGGCCAGGCCTACCGCTGCCTCGCCCGCGGCCACGGTCAACACGAACATCGCGAAGATCTGGCCGACAAGGTCGTGCAGGAAGGCGCTGAAAGCCACCAGGTTGATATTGACCGCAAGCAGAATGAGTTCGATCGCCATCAGGATGATGATGATGTTTTTGCGGTTGAGGAAAATCCCCAGGACGCCAAGCACGAAGAGGATCGAGCTGACGACGACGTAATGTTCGATACCGATCATGGTCGTCCCCTTACAGCTGGACGCCCTCGCCCACGGCGGGGCGAG
>DATMUT010000636.1:0-2739 GCA_035563755.1 Novosphingobium sp. | reverse complement strand
GCCGCGCCAGCACTTGCGGGTGGCCAGCATCAACCCTGGCATCGAGGTGACGGATGGTGTTGCCACCTTTGCTCTCGAGCCAGGCGGAATGCTGGCGGTCGAGGGGGCGCATTGGCCCTTCCTCGACGGCTCGCTCGACCTGCTGCCCACGCGGCTGCAACTGGGCGGCGCGGTCGAGCGGCGATTCGCGCTGCAGGTGAGCGGGATCGATGCGGCCAAGTTCCTGCTGCATCTCGAGATCTCGAATCTGGCCGCGACGGGGCATTTTGATGGCCGCGTGCCGCTGGTGTTCGACCGCAATGGCGGCCGCATCGAAGGGGGCGAGCTACATGCCCGCCCGCCCGGCGGCAGCCTGTCCTATGTGGGCGCGCTTAGCTACAAAGACCTGACGCCGATGGCCAATTACGCCTTCCGGGCGCTGCGCGCGCTCAAATACCGCGAGATGAGCATTGGCCTTGGCGGCAACATCGCCGGCGAGATCGTCACCCGCGTGAGCATTGCCGGCATCAGCCAGGGCAAGGGCGCGAGCCGCAATTTCCTGACCCGGCAGGTGGCGCGCCTGCCGCTGCGCTTCAACGTCAACATCCGCGCGCCGTTCTACCAGCTCGTCACCTCGTTCAAGAGCTTCTACGACAGCTCGTATGTGGCCGATCCGCGCACGCTGGGGCTGATGGGCGCCGACGGGCGCGCCATTGCCGAGCCGCAAGCCGCGCCAACCCCTGCGCCCACCATTCAGCCTTCAGACAGTGAGCATCACCCATGATCCGTCACGAATTGACCCGCGGCGCGCGCGCTGCAACAAGGCTGGCCATTATGACATGTGACATGGTGGCAGACAGCCGGATCGCGGCGTGCGGGCGGGCGGATCTTTCGGGCGGGAAGCGGGGCGGTATCGCGCGGTTTCCGGCTCTGGTGGGGGGCGCGGTGGCGTTGGTGGCCGGGGCGGTTGCCCTGGCAGGGTGCGTATCGGTGAACGCGCCCGACAAGCCGATCGTTATCGAGCTGAACATCAACATCAAGCAGGAAGTCATTTACAAGCTCTCTGCCGACGCCGGCAAGACGATCGACAGCAACAAGGATATCTTCTGATGTCTGGTATCGTGTTCCGCACTGGCATTTGCGCTCTGGCCGCCGGGCTGGCTGTGGCGGCTGTGTCTCCTGCTTTTGCGCAGGGGCGCGACCCGGCCTATGCCGCCGCGCGCTCGGCCGGGCAGGTGGGCGAGATGCCCAATGGCTATCTGGGCATGGTGGGTGCGCAGTCGCCCGAGGTGAAGCGGCTGGTCGAGGACATCAACATCCGCCGCAAGGCTGTGTATGCCGAAAAGGCGCAGGCCCAGCACGTGACGGTCGAGGATTACGCCTTTGCCACCGGCTGCCGCCTGATCGCGCAGACCGAGCCGGGCGAGAAGTATCAGGACCCGCAGGGCCGCTGGCAGGGCAGGGCTGCTGCTGCCCCCGTGCGTGACAGCCGCTGCCCGGCCAACTGAGCCGGGCGCCTTTGCGGCTGTGCATAAGCAGGGGCTGCGGGGCTGATATGGGCAGCGATTCGCATTGCCGGGCCTAGTCCATTGGGCCAGTATGGGCCGCGTCAAACCGGAAAATCGCGCAGAGCGCCGGGGTTTGCCGCCGGAACATACGAATTCGATGCTGGCCGCGACTCTGGTTGACTTGGAGACACCCCCCGCCTAAGGGGTCGGCGCCCCTGGCGGGGAGCAGGTTGCAAGACAGCGCGATTGCAGGCGCCCGACACTAGGGCGAGAGCAAGGATGTTGCCATGAATGACCCGCAATCCGCACGGGACCCTATCGGCGAGGAAGCGCGTGCAGGCGCGCTCGACGAGCGGCTGAAAGCCGCGCGCGAGCGTGAGGACAGGCGAACCCAGCCGAACGTGGGCGTGGAGGCTGATGCGAATTATCGCATGGGTAGCCGCGTCCTGGCTGAGCTGATCGGGGGGATCGGCGGTGGAGCGTTCATTGGCTGGGTCATAGACCAGTTTGCCGGCACTTCACCCTGGGGACTGTTGGTTGTGATGGCCTTGGGGATCGTCGCGACTTTCAGAAACATCATCCGGAATTCAAGCCGGCCGCCCAGTTGAACGCAACGACGCGTTTGGCTGCCGGTCGGTTAGGCAACTTGACGCAAGAGGGCACAGACGTGGCAGCCGAACAGGGTAACGTCGATCCGATGCACCAGTTCACGATCGAGCCGCTTTTCGGCACCGATCACTGGGCCATCGCCGGGCACAATATCGCCTTCACCAACTCGGCGCTGTGGATGCTGATTTCCACCGTGGCGCTGTGGGTGTTCGTCGCCGGCGGCATGAAGCGCGAGCTGGTGCCGGGCCGCTGGCAGATGGCGGTCGAGAGCATGACCGGCTTCATCGACAGCCTGCTGGCCGCCAATGTCGGCCCCAATGGCAAGAAGTATGTGCCCTACATCTTCTCGCTGTTCATGTTCATTCTGTTCGCCAACATCCTGGGCCTGCTGCCGCTGGGCCTGGTTGGCGTCCACCCCTTCACCTTCACCAGCCACTTCACCGTGACTGGCGTGCTGGCCATCCTGTCCTTCTCGATCGTGCTGATCGTGGGCCTGGCCAAGCACAAGCTGCACTTCTTCTCGCTGTTCGTGCCGCATGGCACGCCGGTGTGGCTGTTGTGGCTCATTCCGATCATCGAGCTGATCTCTTTCCTGGTGCGTCCCTTCTCTCTCGCGCTGCGTCTTTTCGTCGCGATGATGGCC
>DATMUT010000635.1:0-3816 GCA_035563755.1 Novosphingobium sp. | reverse complement strand
GAACCCGAAATGGTGAAAAAGGGCACGCCCGCCTCGCCCGCAATCGCGCGGGCCAGCAGCGTCTTACCCGTACCCGGCGAGCCAACCAGCAGCGCGCCCTTGGGGATCTGCCCGCCCAGCTTCGAAAAACGGCCCGGATCGCGCAGGAACTCGACGATTTCCTCCAGCTCCTCGCGCGCCTCGTCGATGCCGGCGACATCGTTGAAGGTCACGCGGCCCGACTTCTCGGTCAGCAACTTGGCCTTCGACTTGCCAAAGCCCATCGCGCCCGAACCGCCACCCTTCTGCACCTGGCGAAGCGCGAAGAACGCCACGCCCAGGATCAGCACAAACGGCAGCGAATTGGCCAGGATGTAGAGCAGCACATTCGGCTCATCCGGCGCCTTGCCGGCATATTTCACGTTGTTGGCGGCCAGCAGCGGCTGCAACGAGGTGTCATTGGGGATCGGAATGGTCGAGAACGTCTCGCCATTCTTAAGGTGACCGGTGATGCGCTGTTCGCCCACGGCCACATCCATCACGCTGCCTTCGGCCACCTTGGCGCGGAAATCGGAATATTGCATCTGGCTGGCGCCCATGTCGCCACGCGCGCCAAACAAGGAGACGGCGAAGAACAGCGCCAGAAAAATGCCACCCCACACCAGAAGGCTCTTCATCCATGGGGTGCCCGAGGGCTGGTCGTCATTCATCTAGCTGTCCTTTCGATCCCCCAATGTAGGTCGGCCCGACGGAATGGCAAGCTGACCAGAGGGCGGCAATGGCGATTAGTCTGATCGCCAGATGCGTCCGTTAACGGGCAGCCCTTAACCAACCATTCCGCAAGCCGCTAGCGTCCCGGTTGCAACCGGGTGTTGAGTACCCAGCCGACATTGTCATTTTCGTCAGCCACTTCCCACCACAGGCCATCCTTCTTGCCCGTGGGGTACACCGTCGCGCCCGCAGGCAGGCTGCGTATGACCGCGCCGTTGGCCGCGGGCGCGCGGCGCATGGCCACAGCGCCCAGCGTGAGGAAAGTCTTGGCCGGCGCTGCCTCCGCCGTCCCCTCGCCGCCTGGCTGGATACCGCCCAACTGGTCTACAAGTTTTGCATAGGCGTCGATGAACGCCAAGGTGACGATGCGTCCGATATCGGTGTTATCGTAGCCGCCGCCCACAACGCCCACGCCCACGCCGCTAAAGAAGCCCAGGCCGCCTCCCCCGCCAAACGACAGGTCATTCTTGGCGGCATAGCCTTCGACCGTGGCGATCGTTTCGGTCGTGCGCACATTGGTGACCGACAGCACCGTGTTGGCCTCGAGCTTGCGCGAGCGCACCCCGCCCAGCAGGCCGCCCACAGCGCCCCCCATCAGCCCGCCCACAGCGCCCGCCACATGGCTGCCGCTGGCGTTGGCATTGGCGCCCTGCACCTCGGCCTGCAGCACATAGTCGGCCGCCTTGATCTGGCCCAGCCCCACATTGGCCCCGCGCTGGTGCCCCAGCCCCGCGCCAATGTCGCGTTCACGCTCGGCCGCCTGGAGGCCCGAGCCGCGGTCCACCAGGTTAAAACAGCCCGAGCGCTGCACGATGACCTTCAGCAGCTTTTGCGGCGGGGCCAGCGAATATTGGGTCCACCCGCGCGGGTCGTCGCCATCCACGATCGAGATCGTGCCCAGCTTGCGCGCGCAATGGGGCACATCGTCGAGCGCGCGGCGCTGCATCTTTTCGGCGCCCGACGGCCGGGCCGACTGGGCAATGGCCGGCGCGACAAACGCCGGCATCATCATGCCCAGAACAAGCGAAGTTGCGGAAAGCAGGGAAACAAAGCGCTTCATCTCCACCCCCATCTGGCACTGTGCGCCTGTCGCGCCGCGCCTTCTGGAAAGTGTGTCAGCAATCACCGATTCGGACAACAAGGGCTGACCGAAGTGCCCCTTGCGATCCGCCCCCCGTTACTGCCGGCTGAGCAGGAAAACCGCGTGTTCGGCGCGCAGATTGGCCAGCGACGCCCCGGTCAGCTGCCCGCCGTTGAGGAACCATGCCCCCTCGACCTTTATGCCGCGCTCGCGCACGAAATCCTGGAAATCGGCGATGGTCAGGTGGTGGATGTTGGGCGTTTCGTACCAGGCCACCGGCAGCAGCCGCGTGACCGGCATCCGCCCGCCCAGCATCAGCGAGAGCCGCACCCGCCAATGGGCAAAATTGGGAAAGCTGACAAAGGCCCGGCGGCCAATGCGCAACAGTTCCTCCATCACCTTGTCGGGGCGCTTGGTAGTCTGCAGGGTTTGCGACAGGATCGCATAGTCGAAACTGTCGGCCGGATAGAGGCTGAGGTCGGTGTCGGCATCGCCCTGAATGGCCGACAGCCCCTTGGCCACGCATTCGGCCACATTGTGCGAGTCCAGTTCAAGCCCGCGCGCATCACACCCCCGCTCGTCGCGCAGGGCCGCCATCAGCGTGCCATCGCCGCAGCCCACATCGAGCACCCTTGCGCCCGAGCGCACATTGGCCGCGATCAGCGCCAGATCGGGGCGCAGCGGCGTTGCAATCTGCCTCATCATCGGCTGAGGAACCCCGCGATCACCCGGTCGAGCGCGGGCACGTCGAGCAGGAAACTGTCATGCCCGAAGGGGGCCGCCAGCTCCATGAACGACACCGGCGCCCCGGCAGCGTTGAGCGCATGGGCGATCTTGCGCGATTCGGCCGTGGGGTACAGCCAGTCGGTATCGAAGGAGACGACGCAAAAGCGCGACTTCGTGCCGGCAAACACCTCGGCCAGGCGGGCGGTATGCTCGCTGGCGCTGCCCTGATGGCCGGTCAGGTCGAAATAGCTCATCGCGCGGGTGATATAGAGGTAGGAATTGGCATCGAAACGCCCGGTAAAGCTGTTACCCTGATAGCGCAGATAGGATTCCACCTGGAAATCGGCGCCAAAGCCAAAGCTGATCGCGTCGCGGTCCTGAAAGCGGCGGCCGAACTTCTCCGACAGCGTTTCCTCGGACAGGTAGGTGATGTGCGCGGCCATGCGCGCCACGGCCAGCCCCGCATCGGGCGAACGGCCGCTGTCGTAATAATCGCCGCCCTGCCAGTCGGGGTCGGCCATGATCGCCTGCCGGCCCACTTCCTGAAAGGCGATGTTCTGCACCGGCATGGCGGCGGTACAGGCAATGGCCAGCACCCGCTCGGCCATGTCGGGCCAGTTGGCCGCCAGCGACAGCGCCTGCATGCCGCCCATGCTGCCGCCAATGACCGCATAGAGCCGATGCACCCCCAGTTGCGCCAGCAGCGCCACATGCGCGCGCACCATGTCGCGAATGGTGATGACCGGAAAGCGCATGCCATAGGCCCGCCCGTCGGCCGCCGGGCTGCCCGGCCCGGTGGTGCCCATGCAGCTGCCCAGCACATTGGGGCACACCACATAGAAACGGTCGGTGTCGATGGGCTTGCCTGGCCCGACCATCTTGTCCCACCAGCCGGGCTTGCCGGTAATGGGGTGAGGGCTGGCCAGATGCTGATCGCCGGTGGTGGCGTGGCACACCAGAATGGCGTTGCCGCCATCGGGCGCCAGCGTGCCATAGGTCTCGTAAGCGATACGCACGCCCGACAGGCTTTGCCCGCCATCGAGCGGCAGAGGCTCGGGCAGATCCAGCACCGGGCTGGTGGGGGTGAACAAACCGGCTCCCATGATGGGCAAGCGATTGGGCCTGCGGCGTGCATCTGTCAATGTCTGGCGTTCACGCATTGCCCGGCAAATGCATCCAGGCGCGCGGCGCGCAGGCCCTGCCCGACCAAAGGGGCTCTGTCTTTTTGCCACCGCCTCGGCTATGGGCGCGCCATCATG
>DATMUT010000634.1:0-2848 GCA_035563755.1 Novosphingobium sp. | reverse complement strand
AATGCGCCGGCCGCCGGGCGCCGCGATCGCCTGCGCAATCATTGCCGCATCGATCCGGTCGGTCACAGTTGGCACCAGCACGTCGGCGCTGGTCATGGCGCTGACCAATTCTTCGCGCGTCAGCGGCGTGTCGGTTTGGTTGAATTGCGCGTCGAACAATTCGGCCATGCGCGCTTCAACTTGCGGCAAAAGGCGCCGCGTAACCACCACGCGCGGTTTTCCGGGCAGGCGGCGGGTCGAACGGGGATCAGTCACGACTGTCATGGCGAGCCGGTATGGAAACCTTTCCGGTCTGCGTGTGTTCAGGCGCCATGTCCTAGGACTGCATGACAGGCACGGTCAAGCGGGCTTGAAGGTCGGACGCTGCTGCGCATAATGAGGGATGATGTTGCGACAATTTCTACGAACTGCCGCTTTGACGGCGGCATTTGCGGCCATGGTGTCGGGCTGCGGGCCGGCTCAGGCTTCGACGCGGGACCTGACACCGCCATTCTGGGGCAGTTTGCGTGCGCCGGTGGTGAACATGCGGGCCGGGCCGGGCGAGGATTACGCCATTCGTTTCGTCTATCGCCGGCAGCATCTGCCGGTGCGGGTGTTGCGCGTGTGGGATGCCTGGGTGCTGGTCGAGGACCCGGACGGATCGCGCGGGTGGATGCTGCGCCGCTTTGTTTCGAGCGAACACACGGTGATGGTCAAAACCCGCGCCGCTGTGGCCATGCATGCCGAGGCGGATAATAATTCAGCTTTGTTGTGGAAACTGGAGCCGGGCCTTGTGGGCAAGCTGGTCGGCTGTGACGCAGGCTGGTGCCATATCGATATAGACCGGCATGTGGGCTATGTGCGGATGGAGGCCCTGTACGGGGCGCAGTAGGCTTCGGGAAACCGCAGTCGCGCGCAGGCAACCCAAGGTAGGGCGAGGGCCGCAACCCTCGCCCCGCCGGGATATTACAGGATTTCGAGCGCCACGGCGGTGCCTTCGCCGCCGCCGATGCACAGGGCTGCAACGCCCTTCTTGAGGCCGCGGGACTGCAGCGCGGCGATGAGCGTGACCAGAATGCGCGCGCCCGAAGCCCCGATCGGGTGGCCCAAAGCGGTCGCGCCGCCATTCACGTTGATCTTGTCGTGCGGGATGCCAAGGTCGTGCATGGCGAACATGGCAACGCAGGCAAACGCCTCGTTCACCTCGAACAGGTCAACGTCGGCGATCGACCAGCCGGCCTTGTCCAGCACCTTCTGGATGGCGCCGACAGGGGCGGTGGTGAACAGCTTGGGGTCATGCGCGTGCGCGCCCAGCGAGATCACCTTGGCGATGGGCGTCAGGCCCTTTTCAGCCGCTACGCTGGCGCGGGTGAGCACGAGAGCGGCCGCGCCATCCGAAATCGACGAGGACGAGGCAGCGGTGATCGTGCCGTCCTTGGCAAAGGCGGGGCGCAGCGAGGGGATCTTGTCGGGGCGGCCCTTGCCAGGGGCCTCGTCGGTGTCGACCACGGTTTCGCCGGCTCGGGTCTTGATGGTGACCGGAGCGATCTCGCCGGCAAAGCGGCCTTCCTTGACCGAAGCCTGCGCGCGGGCGAGCGATTCGATCGAATAGGCGTCCATGTCCTCGCGGGTCAGCTGGTAGTCGTTGGCGGTGACCTGCGCGAAGGAGCCCATAGCGGCGCCTTCATAGGCGTCTTCCAGGCCGTCGAGGAACATGTGGTCATAGGCGGTGTCATGGCCGATACGCGCGCCCGAGCGATGCTTTTTGAGCAGATACGGGGCATTGGTCATGCTTTCCATGCCGCCCGTTACCACCAGGTCGATGCTGCCCGAGGCCAGCGCCTCGGCGCCCATGATGAGGGTCTGCATGCCCGAGCCGCACACCTTGTTGACGGTGGTGGCCTGAACCGACTTAGGCAGGCCGGCCTTGATGGCGGCCTGGCGGGCAGGGGCCTGGCCCAGGCCAGCGGGCAGCACGCAACCCATGTACAGGCGCTCGATCTCGGCCGGATCGACGCCCGCGCGATCGACAGCAGCCTTGACGGCAGTGGCGCCCAGTTCGGTCGCGCTCACCTCGGACAGGGCGCCCTGCATGGCGCCCATGGGCGTGCGGGCTGCCGAGAGGATGACGATCGGATCCTGCGCGGAAAATTCGGCCATGACGTTGCGTACCTTTCAGAGTGAATTGATTTTAAGTCACTTGATAGTGCTGCATTGCGGCAATTTCAATGCAGCGCAAAAGCCTGAAACACCCGGTTTCGTGGGGGTTGTGGCACGTGCGCCACGGGCTGTCGATGAGCCGTGCAAACACGCATGGGGTCGAACGCGCACTTGCGCATGAACGACGGGGGGGCTAGGGGCCGCAAAAGCCACTGTTAATATGCGAGTCAGCTCTTGGTCGACCTGTCGCAATACCTGCCGATCCTCATCTTCCTGGGCGTTGCCCTGGGTCTGTCGACGGCCTTCGTTTTCCTGCCCATGGCAGTCTCCCGTCTCACCGGTGCGTACAAGCCCGATTCCGAGAAGCTCTCAGAGTATGAGTGCGGCTTCCCGGCCTTCGAGGACCCGCGCAGCCAGTTCGACGTGCGTTTCTACCTGGTAGCGATCCTGTTTATCGTGTTTGACCTGGAAGCAGCGTTCCTGTTTCCCTGGGCGGTCAGCCTCAAGCACACCGGTTGGGCCGGCTGGTGCACGATGATGGTGTTCCTTGGTGAACTCGTCATCGGCTTCGCCTATGCCTGGAAGAAGGGAGCTCTGGACTGGGAATGAGCAACATCAATCCTCTTGAACCGGTGATGGCGGCCAATGGCCGCCTCGTCATGCCGGGCACGCAGGCTCCCGCCGTCACCGCCCCCGATCAGGCCTTTTT
>DATMUT010000633.1:0-3347 GCA_035563755.1 Novosphingobium sp. | reverse complement strand
GCCGACCGCGATGATCCGGTGAATGCTGCGCACAAGGCGCTGGGCGGGCCGGCCGATGTGGTGTTCGAATGCGTGGGCGTGCCGGGCCTGATCGATCAGGCGGTGCAGCAGGTGGGCGGGCGCGGGCGCGTCGTGCTGCTGGGCTTGTGCACAAGGCCCGACAGCGTCAACACCTTTGCCATGCTGCAGAAGGAGGTGACGCTCATCACCTCGGCTTTCTTCCTGCGGCAGGAGTATGAGGCGGCGCTCGACGCGCTGGCCAGTGGTGCTGCCGAGCCGCGCCATCTGGTCACCGCGACGATCGGACTGGACGAGACGCCCGACCGTTTCGAGGCGCTGCGCCGGCGCACGCATGACTGCAAGGTGCTGATCGCGCCGGCAGGCTGAGCGCTGCCGGCGCCTCGCGCGTCAGAACTGGAAATCGGCGTGGGGGGTGCGTGCCATCAGGTCGTCCTGGCGGTCGCGCATGCGGTTGGCGAATTCGCCGTGGGTGATGATGTACAGCTCGTTGGCCAGAATGGCCTGCGCCACCATCTCGCCCACGGTTTCCGGTTCCAGCCAGTTGTCGCCCAGTGGGCGGTGCGACAGTTCCTGCTCGCTGGCGGCCCAGCCCGAGCCTTGGCGCAGGTGTTCGGGCCGGTTCTGCGCTGCCTCGTGAATGTTCGATTTGACGAAGCCGGGGCACAGCACGCTCATGCCGATGTTCTTTTCGGCCAGCACGGCGCGCATGTTTTCCGACAAATTCAGCACCGCCGCCTTGCCTGCGGCATAGATGGTGAACTGTTCGGGCATGACGATGCAGGCGGCCAGCGAAGCGGTGTTGACGATATGTCCGCCGCGCCCATGCGCGATCATCTGCGGCAAAAAGCTTTGGATGCCGTTGACCACACCGCCCACATTGACGCCCAGGCCAAAGTCCCAGTCGGCATAGCCGGCCGAGAGGATCGGCCCTTCGCAGCCAACGCCGGCATTGTTCACCAGAATGTCGATGCCGCCGTAGTCGCGCTTCATCTGCTCGGCCACTTCGGCGTAGCGCGGGCGCGAGGTCACGTCGAGCTGGATGGCGGCCACCTGATTCGACTGGCCGGCGCCCGCAAAACCGGCCAACGCGCTGGCGATATGATCGGGGCGCAGGTCGGCAATCACCACCTGCGCGCCGCGCGCCACCAGCACGCGGGCAATGCCCAGGCCTATGCCGCTGGCCCCGCCGGTGACAAAGGCGGTTTTGCCGTGGAAATCGGTGATGGCCATGTCTGTCCCTCTCGCTTGCTGGCGGGCAACAGTGGTTCCCGCCTTGGCCTTTTGCGGCCGGCTCATTCCCTTCCTTCACTTACGTGATGCTATCATATATGAGAAGAGCAATCGGGGAGATGCGGCCTGTTTTGTGCAGCGCCGCCCCGGCCCAACGCCAACATAGCCCAAGACATGCCAGCGGGAGAGTAGATAATGACCAGGATCGCCACCACCCATGTGGGTTCGATGCCGCGCGGGGGCGAACTGACGCCGCTGTTGCGGGCGCGCGACCTTGGCGAGGCTTACGATGCGGCCGAATTCGACACCAAGGTGCAGCATGCCGTGTCCGAGGCGGTGCGCCATCAGGTGGAATGCGGCGTCGACATCGTGTCGGACGGCGAGATCGGCAAGATCGGCTATTCGACCTACATGATCGAGCGGCTGACCGGCTTTGGCGGCCATGTCGACCGCAAGATGGCCGCAGACCTTGCCGAACACCCCGATCTGGCCAAGAAGCTCTCGGCTATCATGGGCAGCCAGGAATTTACCCGCGCCAGCTGCGTCGGGCCGATCAGGCTGGTCAACCTGCAGCCGCTGCATGACGATATCCGCCGGTTCAAGCACGCGCTGGCGCTGCATGGGCGCGAGGGCACGCGCGGCTTCATGAACGCTGCCTCGCCGGGCCTGATCACCGCGTTCCAGGTGAACAAATATTACCCCAGCCACGAGGCCTATCTGGCCGATCTGGCCGACGCCATGCGCGAGGAATACGAGACGATCGTGGCCGAGGGCTTCCTGCTGCAGCTCGACTGCCCGGACCTGGCGATGAGCCGCCACACCGGCTATCAGGACATGAGCGAGGAGGATTTCCTGAAAGTCGCGGCGGCCAATGTCGAGGCGCTGAACGCGGCGACTGCCAATATCCCGCCCGAGAAGATGCGCATGCACATCTGCTGGGGCAATTACGAGGGGCCGCACGATCACGACATCGCGCTCGAGAAGGTGATCGACATCGTTCTCAAGGCGCGGCCCGCCACCATCCTGTTCGAGGCGGCCAACCCGCGCCACGAGCATGAGTGGAAGGTGTGGGCCGGGGCGAACATTCCCGATCACAAGATCCTGGCGCCCGGCATGATCGACACCTGCTCGAACTATGTCGAGCACCCCGAGCTGATCGCCCAGCGCATCGAGCGATTTGTCGGCATCGTTGGGCCAGAGCGGGTGCAGGCCAGCACCGACTGCGGGTTTGGCACCTTTGCCGGCTATGGCAAGATCGACCCCGAGGTGACGTGGAAGAAGCTGCGCGTCCTGCGCGAAGGCGCCGACATCGCGGGCGCGCGCCTGTAAGTGATGGCCGACAGCTCGTCCTCCGGTTCGGCGCATGTGAAATCGGCCCTGCGCACGCTCGACATCATCGAGTATGTCGCGGGGCGCGGTTGCCCGGTGGTGGCGCAGGAAATCGCCTCGGCACTGGTCATTCCGGTGTCGAGCCTGTCCTACCTGCTCGCGACACTGGTCGAGCGGGGGTATCTGGCGCGCGAGGGGCGGCAATATCTGCCCGGCCCCGGCCTTGCCCGGCTTCAGGCCCGCGCCGTCCCCTGCATCGAGGACAAGGTGGCGCCGCTGGTCCGCTCGCTGCGGGTGCAACTGAACGAGACGGCCAGCTTTTTCGTGCGCGACGGGTGGGAGCTGCTGACGCTGGTGACCGAAACCAGCGATCATGCGCTGCGCTATGCGATCGCGGTGGGCACCCGCGCGCCGCTGCATGGCTTTGCCGCGGGCAAGGCCATGCTGGCCGCGCTGCCCGAGGCCGAGTTCGAGCGCTATCTGGCCGAGACCGAGCGCGAGCGCTTTACCGGCACGACCATGGTGGATGCCGATGCCTTGCGTGCCCAGATCGCGCAGATCCGCCGCACCGGCATTGCCCGCACCCGCAGCGAATATTCGGTGGGCATCGAGGGGGTGGGCCGCGCGGTGGTGGTGGGCGGCGAGGTGCTGGGCGCCTTTTCGGTGGCGATACCGGCGGTGCGATTTGACGGCGAGGTCGAGCGGCGGGTGACGATGCTGCTCGAGCGCACGGCGGCCCTCCTGGCCGACTAGGCATTTACGGCTCG
>DATMUT010000632.1:0-2602 GCA_035563755.1 Novosphingobium sp. | reverse complement strand
TGCCTATGCCGATAATCATCGTCATGCCCATCAGCGCGGTGATGTTCAGGTCAACGCCTGTCAGCCACAGCGCGGTAAACACCGCCGTGGTCGACAGCAGCGAGCAGCCGATGATGATGACCGGCAGCCAGAAGCGCCGGTACAGCACGAGCAGCAGGATGAATTCGGCCACCAGCGCCGCGCCGAACACGCGCGTCAGCCCGGCAAAGGCGATCTGCTGCTGCTGGTACAGGCCGCCCAGCTCGTAGCGCACGCCCGGCGCCAGCACCCCCGGCGCATCGAGCGCGCGGGTCACATCGGCCACCGCCGCGCCCATGCCCCGCCCCTGGATGCGGCCCGTCACGGCCACCATCGGCTCCAGATTCTCGCGGCTGATCTGGGGCTGGCCGGTCACGCGGGCAATATCGGCCACGCGCGCCAGCGGGAATACATGCCCGTCGGCCGCGCGAATGGGCAAATGGCCAAGCTCGGCCTCCGACATCTGCAGCGCGCCGGGCAGGCGCACCCGCACATCGACCGCCTTTGTCGCCTGGGGCAGCGATGTGGCGATGCTGCCGGTCAGGCTGGCGTTCAGCGCGGCCTCGACATCGGCGGGCGTAACCCCCTCGATCCCTGCGCGCACCGGGTCGACCCGCACGTCAAGCGCATCGCCCGCCAGCCGCACGCCATCCTTCACCTCGACCACGCCATCGATCTTGCCAATCAGCGCCGCCACCTTGATCGCCTGCGGGCGCAGCACGCTGCTGTCGGCGGCATAAAGCTTGACCTCGATGGGCTGGGGCACGGCGGTCAGGTCGCCGATCAGGTCCTCCATCAGCTGGGCGGTTTCCACCTCGACGCCGGGCACCTTGCGGGCGATCTGGGCGGCCACGCTGGCGGCCAGCTCCTCGGTGGGGGTGGCGTGGTCGGGCTTCAGCCGCACGAAATAGTCGCCGTGATAGCTCTGCCCCAGATCGCCCCCCAGCCCCGTGCCCAGCCGGCGCGAGAAGGTGGCCACCTCGGGGTTGGCATGCAGCATGGCGTCGATCTGGCTCACCTGCCGCCCGGTTTCCTCGAGCGAGGTGCCCGCCGGGGTGTAGTAATCCATGATGAAGCCGCCCTCGTCGACCTTGGGCATGAAGCCGGTGGGCACATTGGCATAGCCCACATAGCCCAGCGCCAGCAGCCCCGCCCCCGCCACGCCCAGCAGCCATGGCCGCCGCCCCACCGGGTCGAGCAGCCCCTCGTGCCAGCGCGCCAGCCGGCCCTGCCCGGGCGTGCCCGGATCGCGCCAGGCGCCAAAATCGACCAGCCACCGCGCCAGCAGCGGCACGACAAAAGCCGTGATCGCCCACGAAATGGCCAGCGACGCGGCCATCGTCACCGACAGCGCCTTCGAGAAAGCCCCCGTCACCCCGGTCAGGAACGAGAGCGGCAGGAACACGATAAGCGTGGCCAGGCTCGAGCCGATAAGCGGCCGCATGAATTCGCGCGCCGCCGGAATGACCGCCGCATTGCCCGCCGGGCGGCCATCGGGGCCGGGCGTTCCGGCGCGCCGGGCAATATGCTCGACCATCACGATCACATCGTCGATGAGCAGGCCCACGGCCGCGGCAATGCCGCCCAGCGTCATGATGTTAAAGCTCATGCCCAGCACCGAGAGCACCAGCACCGTGGCCGCCAGCGTCGCGGGCACCGCAATCACCGCGATGAGCGTGACGCGCCAGCTGCGCAGGAACAGCAGCAGCACCAGCCCCGCCAGCACCAGCCCGATCATCACCGCATCGCGCACGCTGGCCACCGACTGGGTCACCAGCTCGCTCTGGTCGTACCAGCTCACCAGCCTGACCCCCGGCGGCAGCTTCAGCGTCGCCAGCCGGGCAGCGGTCGTGCGGGCGATCTGCACCGCATTGCCGTCGGGCTGCTCATAAATGTTGAACAACACCGCCGGCCGCCCGTCCTCGACGATGCGCAGCCATTGCGGCATGACCCCATCCTGCACCGTGGCGACGTCGCGCACCCGCACAACGCCCGCCGCATCGGCCAGCACCACAATGTTGCCCACATCGGCAGCCGTGGTGGCCGAGCGATCGGCAATGACCAGCGAGAGCCGCCCGCGATCCTGGATCTGCCCGGCAGAGCTGAGCACATTGCCATTGCGGATGGCCGCGGCCAGATCGCTCATCGCCAGATTGTGGTCGGCCAGCCGCCACGGGTCGGCCAGCACCTGCACCTCGGCGGTCTCGCCGCCCTGCACGCCCACGCGGGCCAGCCCCTGAATGCCGGTCAGCAGCGGCGTGATCTGATATTTGGCGATGTCCTGCAGCAGCACCGGGCTGGCCGTGTCCGACACCAGCGCATAGGAGATGATGGGAAAGACCGTGGGGTCCATGCGGCGCACATTATAGTTGGTGCCCGCCGGCAGCGCGGGCATCGCGCGCGACACCGCCGCATCGACCAGCAGCGTGCTGGCCACCATGTCGCGGCCCCAGCCAAAGTCGATCGAGATCTGCGCCGACCCGCGCGTCGTTTCCGAGCGGACATTGTTGACGCCGGGAATGGCGCGAATGGCATCCTCGACCGGGCGGGTGACAAGCAGGGCGGTCTGGTCGGCCGGGCGGCT
>DATMUT010000631.1:0-12337 GCA_035563755.1 Novosphingobium sp. | reverse complement strand
AGCCCCAGCGCCACCCCGCGGGGCACGCTGCGCCGGTTAAAACGCCACAGGTCGGGCTTGAGCACAAGGTGAGCGAACGGCCGGATAAAGCGGTTCTGCTCCAGCTTCTCGCGCGAGGGCATGTGGTTGGCCAGCCACCTTGCCATAGCCCCCTGTTGTTGCCGCCCCCCCATTGCCGTCACTTGTATTCCCTCAAAATCCGCTGCTGATCGCGCTTCCAGTCGCGCTCTTTCACCGTGTTGCGCTTGTCGGCCGCGTTCTTGCCCTTGGCCAGCGCCAGTTCGACCTTGGCGCGGCCGCGGCCGTTGAAATAGATCGAGAGCGGCACCAGCGTCATGCCCTTGCGCTCGACAGCGCCCGTCAGCTTGGCAATCTCGCGCTCGTGCAGCAGCAGTTTGCGCGGCCGCTTGGGCTCGTGGTTGAAGCGGTTGCCGTGGCTGAATTCGGGCACGTTGGCGTTGACCAGCCACACCTCGTTGCCGCGCACCTCGGCATAGGCCTCGGCAATCGAGCCTTCGCCAAAGCGCAGGCTCTTCACCTCGGTGCCGGTCAGGGCGATGCCTGCCTCGAACTTGTCGTCGATGAAATAGTCGAAACGCGCGCGCCGGTTCTCGGCAACGGTCTTCTTCTTGTCGAATGCTGCGGGAGTCGGGCGGGCCATGATGATCCGGCATGTAGGGGCGATGACAGACAAACGAAAGGGGCTGGCGGAGAATTCTCCTGCCAGCCCCCACAATTCATCGCCCGGCAAATGGCGCCGGGCGCAAATCAGCCGGACCTGGCCTTAGCGCAGGCGCACCACATTGTCCGAGTGGCGCGGGTCGCGGCGGTTGCCGGCATACTGGCTGGCCATCGGCTCGTCGCTCACTTCGACGGTCAGGCCCGTGCCAAAACCGTTGAAGCGGGTGCGCATGGCGGCGCCATAGGCACCCAGCATGCCGATCTCGATGTAGTCGCCAGGGGCGATGTCGGCCGGCAGGCGGAACGGGCCTTCCATGAAGTCGGCATCATCGCAGGTCGGGCCATAGAAGGAGAACTCCTCCTCGCCCTCGCCGCGCGCCTCGTTCAGGCAGCGCACCGGGAAACGCCAGTCGACATGGGCCGCATCATACAGGGCGCCGTAAGCCCCCTCGTTGATGAACAGCTCGTTGCCGCGACGCTTCTCGACCTGGACGATCATCGAATTGTATTCGGCGGACAGGGCCCGGCCCGGCTCGCACCACAGTTCCGACGAGTAGGACACCGGCAGCGATTCGGCGGCGCGGTGGATCACGGCGAAGTAATCCTCCATCGGCGCCGGCTCCATGCCGGGGTAGATCGAGGGGAAGCCGCCGCCGACATCGATGATGTCAACCGTGACCGCCGCATCGACGATCGCGGCGCGGACGCGCTCGAGCGCCTGCACATAGGCAAACGGCGTCATCGCCTGCGAACCGACGTGGAAGCAAATGCCAAGGCAATCGGCAACCTGACGGGTGGCCTGCAGCAAAGGCGCAGCATCAGCCAGATCGATGCCGAACTTGCTGGCCAGCGACAGTTCCGAATATTCGCTCGACACGCGCAGGCGCACGCACAGCGACAGGTCGGTCGCGGCATTGCCATCGCGGTCGCGGGTCGCCTCGACGATCTTCTCCAGCTCCTCGACCGTGTCGAGGCTGAAGGTGCGCACGCCGTGGATGTGGTAGGCCTCGTGGATCGCGGCGACCGGCTTGACGGGGTGCATGAAGCACAGCGTCGCATCCGGGCCCAGCGTCTCGCGCACCAGACGCACCTCGACGATCGAGGCGGTGTCGAAATGCGTGATGCCATTGTCCCACAGCACGCCCAGCAGATCGGGCGAGGGATTGGCCTTGACCGCATAGAGCGACTTGCCCGGGAACTTCTGCGCGAAGAACTGGGCAGCGCGCGCAGCAGCCTGCGGGCGGTTCAGGATAACGGGTTCGGTCGGCGCCAGGGCGCGAGCTACAGCCGGTGCGTCAAGGTGAATGGACAACGCAAGGGACCCCCAATAGGCCAAAGGCCAAGATTAACACGATGGTGAAAGCCGCCTTGCGGTTTGGAAGTCCCCATGGGGCGGCGAGGGGGGTGCATATAGGGCGTCTGCCCCGGCGCGCAAGGGAAAAAATGACCCCTTGCGACGAACAGGGCCACCTTGTCAGTCAAGGCGGCCCATCACGTCATATATAGCAGATTAATGACAGAAAAGTGACAACTTAAAACTCAGCTCAGACGGTCACGAAACGCTTCCCAATCAAATCGTTTCACGCATTCCAGCGAATCATCCGCGCTGTTCCAGAGCCAGATCGAAGGCAAAGGTACACCATTGAAGGTGGTGGTCTTGACCATCGAGTAATGCGCCTGGTCGAGGAAGGCGAAACGCTGCCCCGGCTCGCACGGCACCGGCAGGCGATAGTCGCCGATGATGTCGCCCGCCAGGCACGAAGGCCCGCCCAGCCGCACCGGCTCGACACCGCTCGCCTCATCCGCCTCGCCCAGCATGGCCGGGCGGTATGGCGCCTCGATCACATCGGGCATGTGGCAGGTGGCCGAAATGTCGACAATGGCCACCGGCATCCCGTTGGTATGCGCATCGAGCACCGTACCCACCAGAATGCCCGTATCGAGCGCCACCGCCTCGCCCGGCTCGAGATACAGCTCGCAACCCGTCTGCGCCTTGACCTCGCGCAGGAAGGCCACCAGATCGTCGCGCTGGTAATCGGCGCGGGTGATGTGGTGCCCGCCACCAAAGTTCAGCCACTCCAGCTGATCGAAATAAGGCGCGATAATCGGCCTGAGCGCCTCCCATGTGCGCGCCAGCGGCTCGAAATCCTGTTCGCACAGCGTGTGGAAATGCAGGCCGGTCACGCCCTCCATATGCTCGGGGCGCAACTGGTCCACCGGAAAGCCCAGCCGCGAGCCGGGCGCGCAAGGGTCGTATTTGGCGACCTCGCCTTCCTGATGCAGCGGGTTGATGCGCAGGCCCACATCGAAAGCAGCGCCTGCCGCGCGCGCAGCCGCCAGTTCGGGCGCGAACCGGGCAATCTGCATGGGCGAGTTGAAGATCACATGGTCGGAAATCTCGCAGATCTCGGCCAGATCCTGCGCGCGATAACCGGCGCAATAAGTGGCGATCTCGCCCTCGTAATGCTCCTCGGCCAGGCGCGCTTCCCACAGCCCGCTGGTGCACACGCCGTCCAGATACTCGCCAACGATGGGCGCCACGCGCCACATGCTGAACGCCTTCATCGCGGCCAGCACCTTGATGCCCGCCCGGTCGCGCACATCAGCCAGCACCGACAGGTTGGCGCGCAGCCGCGCCTCGTCCACCACGAAAGCCGGGCTATCCACCCGGTTGAGATCGAATTGGGCAAAAGCCCCCGGATCGCCCGCGCGGGTTTCCATGCGTCAGTTTCCTCTAAAAATCAGCGCGGCCCCAGCCACGATCAGCGCAAAGCCACCCAGTTGCGGCCAGCCCGGCCTTTGCCCGAACAGCGCCCAGGCCACCACCACAAAGCCCGACAGGCTCATCACCTCCTGCAAGGTCTTGAGCTGGGCCAGGCTATAGACCTTCTCGCCCATGCGGTTGGCCGGCACCGCGAGGCAATATTCGAAAAACGCCAGCCCCCAGCTGGCCAGCACGGCCACCCACAGCGCCTTGCCCGGCGCCTTCAGGTGGCCATACCACGCCACATTCATCACCAGGTTCGAGCCCGCCAGCATCATCACCGGCAAAACGGCGGTCCAATTCAACGCGGGCTCTCCTGATGTGTCAGTGGCTTAAAACGCCACCGGCCCGTCAAGTTCCTCAACCGTCCAGGGCAGGCCGTGGTCGTTGAGCATCGCCATGAAGGGATCGGGATCGAACTGCTCGATGTTGAACACGCCAGCGCCAGTCCACACGTCCTGCATGACCATCGCCGCGCCGATCATCGCCGGAACGCCGGTGGTGTAGCTGACGGCCTGATTGCCGGTTTCCTCGAAGCACACCTCGTGGTCGCAGATGTTCTTGATGTAGAACGTCTTCTCGCCGCTGCCATCGAGCGCCTCGCCGGTGGCGATGTCACCGATGTTAGTCTTGCCCTTGGTGGTGGCGCCCAGCGTGCTGGGCTCGGGCAGAACGGCCTTCAGGAACTGCAGCGGCACGATCTCGACACCGTTGTAGATCACCGGGTCGATGCGGGTCATGCCGACATTCTGCAGCACCGTCAGGTGCTTGATGTACTCGTCGCCAAAGGTCATCCAGAAACGGCCACGCTCCAGCTCGGGGATGAACTTGGCGAGGCTCTCCAGCTCCTCGTGGTACATCATATACATGTTCTTGGGGCCAACGGCCTCGAAATCGAACTCGACCTTCTTGGCCATCGGCGGCGTTTCCACAAACTGGCCGCCTTCCCAATGGCGGGCCGGCGCGGTCACTTCGCGGATGTTGATCTCGGGGTTGAAGTTGGTCGCAAAGGCCTGCCCATGGTCGCCGCCGTTGCAGTCCAGAATGTCGAGCTGACGGATGGTCTTGAGCTTGTGCTTCTTGAGCCACATGGCGAACACGCTGGTCACGCCCGGGTCAAAGCCGCTGCCCAGCAGCGCGGTCAGGCCAGCCTCCTTGAAGCGGTCCTGATAGGCCCACTGCCAGTGATACTCGAACTTGGCCACGTCCTTGGGCTCGTAGTTGGCCGTATCCATGTAATGCGCGCCGGCAATCAGGCAGGCATCCATGATGGTCAGGTCCTGATAGGGCAGCGCCAGATTGACAACCAGCTTGGGGCCGATCTGCTTGATCAGCGCTGCCAGCGCCGGCACATCCTCGGCGTCGATGGCATAGGTGTCGACGGTCACGCCGGTGCGCTGCTTGACGCTCTGGGCAATGGCATCGCACTTGGACTTCGTGCGGCTGGCCAGCGAGATATGCGGGAAAATGGCGGGGTTCATCGCCATCTTGTGCACCGCGACCGAACCGACACCGCCCGCGCCAATCACCAGAACCTTGTTCAAGGGCAAACTCCTACGTCACGGGGGCGCGCGCGACAGTTTGCCCGCCCCCTGAAAAACAGAACCGCCATATAGGGCAGGATTGTGACAGCACAACATGCCAGCTTGTTCAAAGCCACAACGCCGTTGCAACGCGCCAACTTCCGTCAGGCCAACAAGGGCTGACGCCAAACGGTCACGCATCCGTCATGTCGGCGCAACAGCCACCAGCTAGGGCCGCTTACCAATCCTGCCAGTCTCGCTGCGAGCCGAACCGTCTATGCAAGCCCTCTCTCCTGCGCCCACCGTTCCCGCAGCCCCGCCTACCCCGGCCGGTCACATCATCGAGAGCGCCGTGGTGCGCCGCGAGGCCGGCACTGCCGAACGCCTGCTCGACAAGGCTTTCGCGCTGGCCTTCCGGGGCCTTGTCTATGCGCAGATCTGGGAAGACCCGGTCATCGACATGGCCGCGCTCGACATCCAGCCCGACAATCGCATCGTCACCATTGCCAGCGGCAGCTGCAATGCGCTCTCCTACCTGACCGCAGCGCCCGCGCGCGTGACGGCGGTCGACCTGAACACCGCACATATCGCGCTGGGCCGGCTCAAGCATGCCGCCTTCACGCATCTGCCCGACCATGAATCGCTGCGCCGCTTCTTCGTCGAGGCCGACAGCAAGGCCAACCTGGCCGCCTATCGCGACCTTATCGCGCCGCATCTCGACGCCGAGAGCCGCAAATACTGGGAAGGGCGCGACCCCCTTGGCCGCCGGCGCATCGGCGGTTTTGCCAGCGGCATCTACAAGCGCGGGCTGCTGGGCAATTTTATCGGCATGGCCCATTTCATCGCGCGTCTCTACAAGGTCGACCCTTCGGTCATCCTCTCGGCCGGCTCGCTCGACGAGCAGCGGGCGATCTTCGACGCGCATTTCGCCCCCGTCTTCGACAAACGCTTTATCCGCTGGCTGACCGCGCAGCCCGCCTCGCTGTTTGGGCTGGGCATTCCGCCGGCCCAATACGATGCGCTGGCGGGCGATCAGCGCATGGCCAATGTGCTGCGCGCGCGTCTCGAAAAGCTGGCCTGCGATTTCCCCATCAGCGACAATTACTTCGCCTGGCAGGCCTTTGGCCGCGGCTATGGGCGCGAGGCCGACGCCCCGCTGCCGCCCTATCTGCAGGCGGGCAACTACGAGGCGCTGCGCCAGCGCATTGACCGGATCGAGTGGCGCCACACCAGCTTCACCGACTATCTGGCGACGCAGGGCGAATACAGCCTCGATCGCTACATCCTGCTCGACGCGCAGGACTGGATGAGCGATCAGCAGCTGACCGAGCTGTGGAGCCACATCACCCGCACCGCCCGCCCCGGCGCGCGCGTCTTGTTCCGCACCGCCGCCGAGGAAACGCTACTGCCCGGCCGCGTGCCCGAGGCCATCCTCTCGCGCTGGGCCTATTCCGAGGCCGAGGCGCGCGACCTCATCCGCGCCGATCGCTCGTCGATCTATGGCGGCCTGCACCTCTACCGCTTCAAGGGCTGACCCCGTGGCCACAGTTGCATCCGACCCGCAGGGCGAGGCCGCACATGCCTCGCTCATGGACAATGTCTATCGCTGGCAGCGCCATATCTATGATGCGACGCGCAAATACTTCCTGTTCGGCCGCGATCGGCTGATCGACGGGCTGGACGTGGCCGATGGCGCCGCCGTGCTGGAAATCGGCTGCGGCACCGGGCGCAATCTGGCGCATGTGGCCGACACCTGGCCCCGCGCCGAGCTGTATGGCTTCGACATCTCGGCCGAAATGCTCAAGACCGCGCGCGCGCGCCTTGGCCCGGCAGTCCGCCTGGCCGAGGGTGATGCCTGCAACTTCGATCCGCAGGCCATGTTCGGCATCGCCCAGTTCGACCGGGTGATGATCTCCTTCGCCCTCTCGATGATCCCCGACTGGGAAAGCGCGCTCAACGCCGCCTGCGACGTGCTGGCGCCAGGCGGCGAGTTGCACATCGTCGACTTTGGCGATTGCGAGGGCGCGCCGCCCCTGTTCCGCGTGTTTCTGGGCATGTGGCTGCGCCATTTCCACGTCAGCCCCCGCCTCGACCTGTCGGACCGGGCGGCAGCGGCCGTGGCCACGCGCCGCTTCAAGATCCGCACGCGGCGCGGGCCACTGGGCTATTACCAGCTCATCGTGCTCAAACGGCGCAAGAAGGACTGACGCCTCAATCCTTCACGAAATAGCTGGCCAGCTCCACATGGTTCGACCAGCGGAACTGCCCCACCGGCCGCAGCTCTACCAGGCGGTAGCCAGCGGCCACCAGCGTTGCGGCATCGCGCGACCAGCTGGCCGGGTTGCAGCTGATGTAGACCACCCGCTTGACCGTGCTGGCGGCAATGCGCCCTACCTGCTCGCGCGCGCCGGCCCGCGGCGGGTCGAGCAGCACCGCGCCAAAGCGGTTCAGCTCGTCAGGCATGAGCGGGTTGCGGAACAGGTCGCGGTGCAAGCCCATAACCGGCAGGCGCGCCTGCCCGGCAGCCATCTTGCAGGCCTGATGCGCGGCGCGATCGGCCTCGGCGGCCAGCACCTTGGCCCCGCCACGCGCCAGTGCAAAGGCAAAGGTGCCGAGCCCCGAAAACAGGTCTGCCACCGCGCCGGCGCCCGCAAGCCATTCGCAGGCCGCCGCCACCAGCGCCGCCTCGCCATCTGCCGTGGCCTGCAGGAATGCGCCCGGCGGCAGTGGCACCGACACGCCCGACAGGTTCACCGTCACGCCATCAGGCTCCCACAGGCTTTCCGGCCCATAGCCCTGATCGAGCGAAAGCCGCGCCAGCCCATGCTCGCGCGCGAAATCGAGGCAGGCCTCGGTCTGCTGCAAACCCTCGACCGTCAGGCCCTTGATGGCGATGTCCACGCCCTGCTCGGCCAGCGCCATGTCGATATCGAACGACAGGCGCCCGTCGCGCCGCGCCAGCATCTTGCGCAAGGGCGCCACAAGAGCAAACAGCTCGGGCGCCATGACCGGGCATTGCCCCATGTCGACAATGCGGTGCGACTGGCCTTCGTTAAAACCGATGGCCATGGCCCCGCCAACCCGTGCGCCATGCAGCGACACCCGCCGCCGTGCCGCCGCCGGCGAAAGATGCACCGGCGCAACCTTTTCGGGCGTCACGCGCTGTCCGGTGGCCGCGCCCACAATGCGGTCGCGCACAAAATCGGCCAGAGACGCATCGTCGGCCTGCTGCAACTGGCATCCGCCGCAGGTGCCAAAATGCCGGCACGCCGGCTCGATATGATGCGGCCCCCACACCAGCGAGCCGTCGTCAAGCAGCGTGTCGCCGGGCGCTGCCTGCGGCGAAAAGCGCCCGCTGGCGGTGACCCCATCGCCGCGCGCGGCCAGGCGGATGATAATCTCGTCGGTCAATCTTGGCTCCCGTTCGGCACGCAGGCCCCATAGGCGCTTGCCACGCCATGCGCCAGTGCCAGCGCGGCAAAGGGTTTGGCGCAAAGCCGCGCCGCCTGCGCCTGCAACCACACACCCTGGCAGGCAGCGGCAAAGGCGGCCTCGCCCGCCGCCAGACGCGCCGCGATGCAGCCGGCCAGCACATCGCCGCTGCCCGCAACGCTAAGCCAGCTGGGCCCCAGCGGCGCGGCTGCCCAGCGGCCATCGGGCGCGGCGATCACCGTGTCCGGCCCCTTGTGCACCACCACCGCCCCGCTGGCCTGCGCTGCGGCGCGGGTGCGCGCGATCTTGTCGGCGCCATCGCCCGGGCCGAACAGGTGGTCAAACTCGCCGGCATGAGGGGTCAGGATGGCAGGGGGCGCATCGGGCCAGGCGCCCTGCCCCATCAGCCACAGAGCATCGGCGTCGGCCACCACCGGCCGGCCGCTGGCCATGGCCGCGCGCCACAGCGCCTGTGCCACCGCGTCGCGCCCCAGCCCCGGCCCCACCAGCAACGCGCCAATGCGCGGGTCGGTCATGTCGCCTGCGGCTACCACCACATCGGCCGGCGCTGCCACTGCGCCATCGGCCAGCAACTTTACATAGCCCGCGCCAGCCCCCTGCGCCGCCACCGCGCTCAGCACCGCCGCGCCCGGCATGGCGCCCGCCGCCACCGCCACCAGCCCGCGCCGGTATTTGTGCGCATCGGCCGCCGGGGCGTGCAGTACGGGCTGGCGCACCACCGCGCCCGCGCCCGCCTGCGGCGCGCAACCTATACCCACCAGCCGCAGCGCCCCCATGCGCGCGGCCGAGGGCATCAGCATATGCGCCGGCTTCCATGCCCCCAGCGCGATGGTCATGTGATAGTCGGGCAGCCCCTCGTTCAAAGGCGCGCCCGTGTCGGTGGCTATGCCGCTGGGCAGGTCGATGGCGATGCGATAGGCATGCCGCCCGGCCAGCCCGGCCAGCAGGGCCATGTCGCCCTCGCCCAGCCCGCGCGTCAGCCCGGTGCCATACAGGCAATCGACCAGCACATCGCCTTCCACATCCCCGCCCGTCACCGCCCCGCCATAGGCCGCACGGGCATTCACGGCCGCCTCGCTGCGCGGATCGGCAGCGGGCACAACCGTGACCTGAGCGCCCCTTTGCCGCAGGCGCTGCGCAATCACCCAGCCATCGCCGCCATTGTTGCCCGGGCCGGTCAGCACCGTGACCCGCCGCGAAGGCCCCGCCACGCGCCACACATATTCGGCAGCGCCAGATCCGGCACGCTGCATCAGCGCGTCAACGCTCACCCCGGCCTCGATCAGCGTTTGCTCGGCCGCGCGCATGGCGGCAGCCGACAGGATCTGATCGACGGGGCGCAGAAACAGGTCCTTATGGCGATGCGGCATCCGATACCTCCACAGACGGCAGGCGCAGGCGATTGGCCCCCACCTGCAATTGCGTGCCCAGCCCGCCGGCAGCGTGCAGCACGACGCGGTCGGCGCCATCGGCCCGCCAATAGCCCAGCGTGTGGTCGAGCCGCAGGAAAGCGCCCGAAGGATGACTGACCACAAGCGCGGCCCCCTGCCGTTCGAGCACGCAGCTTTCGCTCCACGGCGCGCCGCCCAGCGCGCAGGCAACAGCCACGCCCATGGGCCGCTCGGTAGCCTGCGTTGCCACCACCGCGCGCTCAGGCGGGGCGGCCTGCTGCCCCTGCGGCTGGCACCCGGAAAGCCCCGCCAGCGCGCCCCACAGCGACGCCCAAGCGCCCGTCAGCGCCGTGCGCAGCCCCCAGCCGGGCGAGATCGCGGCAACAATCCGGTGCAGCATGGCCATCACCTAGTTGAAAGGGCAGTGCGACAGTCAGGATCGGCACCGTTGGCAGGTTTCGGCCCGAACGGCGCCGCGGTCAACCCGGCCCGCCAGCAGCATTGCGCCCAATTCGGGACGGTCTAGCCCAGTTCGATGGCGATCTGGTTGCACAGCAGGGCCAGTCGCTCGGCCCATTGTGCCTGCCCTGCGGCATCGCCAATCAGGTCCTGCCGGATCTCGACGCCCAGATAGGGGCGGCCATCGGCCTCGGCATGGCGGTTCATCGTCGCGTTGAGCAGCTTGCCCGAATAGGGCTGCTGGTCGCCCACGCACAGGCCCTGCGCGGCCAGCAGCGGGATGGCGATACGTGCGGCCCGGTCGTCCTCGTTATACAGGATGCCGATGTGCCAGGGGCGCTCCTCGTCGGGGCGGGTGGCCAGGCGCGGGGTAAAACTGTGCAGCGAGAGGATGAGCGCGGGCGGCACCTGCGCCAGCAACCCTTCCAGCCCGGCATGATAAGCGCCGAAATAGCGCTCGATACGCGCGGCCCGCGCTACCGGGTCGAGCAGGTTGCCGGGAATGGCATGGCCATCGCTGGCCTCGGGGCAGATGGTGTCGGGCAGGGTTTCATCGCGGTTGTAGTCGCACACCAGCCGGCTGACATTGCCCGCCCAGGCCGCGATGCCGGGGCGCTGGGCCATAATTTCGGCAATGCCGGCAACGCCAATGTCGACCGCCACATGCTGGTCAAGCAGGGCAGGGTCGATGCCAAGGTCGATGCCATCGGGCACGCGGTTGCTGGCGTGGTCGGCCACCACCAGAATGCCGCCAAAACGCGGCGTGCCGATCAGGCGATGGGCAGCGTGGTTCCCGTTCACCGCAGGCCCGTTCACCGCAAACGCCCCGCCATTTGCCACCAGTCGGGGTGCTGCGCCGCAATGCGCGCGGCGGCCGCATCGCAGGCCGAGGCATCGTCATAGATGGCAAAACACGTTGCCCCCGAACCCGACATGCGCGCAACCAGCGCCCCGGTCTCGTTCAGCGCGGCCAGCACATCGGCAATGAGCGGGCACAGGGAAATGGCCGGCGCCTCCAGATCATTGCGCCCGGCGATCAGAATGTCGCGCGCGCTGCCCTCGGGCAGAGGGCCACGGTCGATGCGGTCCCACGCCTTGAACACCGGCCCGGTGGCCAGCGGCACGCGCGGATTGACCAGCAGGCTGGCAAGGCCGGCCACATCATCCACCTCGGGCGGGGCCAGATCGGTGCCGGTGCCGCGCCCGACCATGGTGCGACTGGCAACGCAGGCCGGCACATCGGCGCCAAGCGGGGCTGCCAGCGCCAGCAGATCCTGCCCGCCAAGCGCGCTCAGCACCGCCCCTGCATCGGCCGAGCCGCCGCCAAGGCCCGCAGCCACCGGCAGGCGCTTGTCGACATGGATGCGCAAGGGCGGCAACACGCCGCCACAGGCAGCGCGCGCCGCGCGCGTCACCAGATTGTCCTCGACCGGGCCCATGGCCGCGGCAAATTCGCCCGTCTCGACCAGCTCATAGGCATCGGCCGGCTCGATGGTGATGGCATCGCCCACATCGACAAAGGCGAAGATCGTCTCGAGTTCGTGGTAGCCATCCTCGCGCCGGGCGCGCACGTGCAGCGCAAGGTTGATCTTGGCATAGGCGGTGGCCGAAACCGGCTGGGTGGGCAGAGCAGTCATAAGCCGCGCCCTGCCCAAGCCCGCGCCCGATCGCAAGCGGATTTGCGGTGGAAGGCTGGCGCGCCGCCCGCGCTCAATCCTCGAACGCCTCCACCAGATGGGTCCGCCCGCGCAGGAATGCGTCGGCCACTAGGCGCAGGGGCGCGATGTCGACATCACTCTGGCCGCCGCGCACCAGTTCGGCAAAGCGGCGATAGAGCCCGGCATATTCCTCATCGGTGCCGAGGCGTTCGCCTTCGGGCAAGGTCAGCACCGACCCGCCCTGCGCGAGGGTGAGCGTGCCGGCATCAGTCTCGACGATAATGTCCCAGCTTTGCGGCCCGGTCTGCCGCCAGTCCAGATCCATCGTGATTGGCGTGCCGGCGCTGTCGGTAAAGGCCAGATCGGCGGCGATGGGCGCCTCGCGGTTGGCCGGCACGAACAATTGCG
>DATMUT010000630.1:0-2892 GCA_035563755.1 Novosphingobium sp. | reverse complement strand
CCGAGTAGAAGTCCACGTTGGGGAACAGCTTCTTCTCGATGAAGTAGTCGTCCGAACGGGCCAGCTCCTCGAGGCGCAGCGCGGTCTCGAACAGCGGGTTGTCGACCTTGAGCGCCGAGAACACTTCGCGCACGGTCTTCTGCATGACGGTCGCGCGCGGATCGTAGTTCTTGTACACGCGGTGACCGAAGCCCATCAGACGGAACGGATCGTTCTTGTCCTTGGCCCGCTCGATGAAGTGCGGGATCTTGTCGGGCGTGCCGATTTCCTTGAGCATGTTGAGGCATGCTTCGTTGGCGCCGCCGTGTGCCGGGCCCCACAGGCAGGCAATGCCGGCCGCGATACAGGCAAACGGGTTGGCGCCCGAGGACCCTGCCAGACGCACGGTCGAGGTCGAGGCGTTCTGCTCGTGGTCGGCGTGCAGGATGAAGATGCGATCCATGGCCTTCTCGACCTCGGGGATCACTTCATATTCCTCGGCCGGGACGCCAAAGGTCATGCGCAGGAAGTTGCCCGCATACGACAGCTTGTTGTCCGGGTAGAGGAAGGGCTGGCCCACCGAATACTTGTAGGCCATCGCCGCGATCGTCGGCATCTTGGCGATCAGGCGGTGGCTGGCGATCTTGCGCTGCTCGGGGTCCGAAATGTCGGTCGAGTCATGGTAGAACGCCGACAGCGCGCCGACCACGCCGCACATCACCGCCATCGGGTGCGCGTCGCGACGGAAGCCGCTGAAGAACTTGCTGAGCTGTTCATGCACCATCGTGTGGCGCGTGATCGTGTGCTCGAACTTGCCCAGCTCGCCCTGGTTGGGCAGCTCGCCGTTCAGCAGCAGATAGCAGACTTCCAGAAAGCTCGAATGCTCGGCCAGCTGGCCGATCGGATAGCCGCGATGCAGCAGAACGCCTTCGTCGCCATCGATATAGGTCAGCGCGCTTTCGCAGCTGGCCGTCGAGGTGAAGCCCGGGTCGTACGTGAACGCGCCCGTCTGGGCATAGAGCTTGCGGATGTCGATCACATCCGGGCCAACGGTGCCCTTCAGGATCGGCGCGTCGATTTCCTTCCCGCCGACATTCAGTTTTGCCTGATCACCCACAGCAGTACTCCTCACATGTGCCCGGTTAACGCTATGCAACGCGGGTCTGGTCGCCGATACGCGCCAGGCTCTCGTCCCGCCCGAGCAGAACCAATACATCGAAGATACCGGGAGACGTCGTCTGCCCGGTCAGAGCTGCGCGCAAGGGTTGGGCAAGCTTGCCCAGCCCCAGACCCAGCTCGGTTGCCATTGCCTTCAGGGTGGCTTCCAGTCCGGCAATAGTCCATTCCGAAGTCGCACCTAGCCGCTCGGCGATATCCGCCAGCAGGGTGCGCGCCTCGGCGCTCAGCAGCGCGGCAGCCTTCTCCTCGAACGCCAGCGGGCGCTGGGCGAAAAGAAAACCGGCGCTTGCCGACAATTCGTTCAGATCCTTGGCCCGCACCTTGAGCACGGGCATCGCCTGCACCAGCAGCGCGTGGTCGGCATCGCTCAGCGCGCCATTGGCCTGTGCCACCGCCAGACGCGGCGCGACAAGGCCGGCCAGGCGCTCGTCATCGGCCTCGCGGATGTAGTGGCCGTTCAGGTTCTCCAGCTTCTTCATGTCGAAGCGCGAGGCGCCCTTGTTGACGCTGTCGATGTCGAACCATTCGATCGCCTGCTCGCGGGAAATGATTTCCTCGTCGCCATGGCCCCAGCCAAGACGCAGCAGGTAATTGAACACCGCCTCGGGCAGCAAGCCCATCTCGTCGCGATAGGCATCCACGCCCAGCGCGCCGTGGCGCTTCGACAGCTTTGCGCCATCGGCCCCGTGGATCAGCGGGATGTGGCCATAGAACGGGTCGTGCCAGTCGCCCTCGATCGCGTTCATGGCGCGCACGATGCACAGCTGGCGGAAGGCGTTGTTGATATGGTCATCGCCGCGGATGACGTGGGTCACGCCCATGTCGCGGTCGTCGACCACCACGGCCAGCATATAGGTCGGCGTGCCGTCCGAGCGGAGCAGGATGAAGTCATCCAGCTCGCTGTTGCTGACGGTGATCGAACCCTGAACCAGGTCGTCGATCACGGTCTGGCCGTCCTGCGGCGCCTTGATTCGCACCACATAGGGCTCGTCGGCGGGCCACTGGTCGGGCCCGGCATCGCGCCAGGGCGACTGGATACGGAACGGGCGCTTCTCGGCCTGCGCCTTTTCGCGCATTGCGGCCAGCTCGGCCTGCGTGAGATAGCAGCGATAGGCTTGGCCCGCTTCGAGCAGCTTGTGCGCCACCTCGGCATGGCGGGGCGAGCGCTCGAACTGGAACACGGCCGGCTCGTCGCCATCCAGGCCCAGCCAGCGCAGGCCATCGAAGATCGCCTCAATCGCCGGCTCGGTCGAGCGGGCGCGGTCGGTGTCTTCGATGCGCAGCAGGTACTTGCCGCCATGGTGGCGGGCGAACAGCCAGTTGAACAGCGCCGTGCGCGCGCCGCCTATGTGCAGATAGCCGGTGGGCGAGGGGGCAAAGCGGGTGACAACCTCGCGGCCGTCGCTCGTCCTGCCGTTCACCACACTTGCCATTCCTCTGTCCTTCCTGTTCGATATGCGCCGGGGCCGGGCGGCCCCAGGGGAAAAAGCGTGTTCAGCCTTCGTGGAATCAGGGCCGAAGCCGATGTTCGAAGCGCTGCAATGCAGCAGGGCCATTGGTACAGAAGTTGGCGCTTGGCAAGCGCCACCAACGTCGTGGAACGATTTCTTGATGGGGCCGGCCCTGATCGTGCGCCGTGGGGGGCGGTCGCCTTCGCCGCTGGCATAGCGGCATGGTTTGTTCTGCCCGGCCCCTGGCAGTGGATGGCGCTGATTTCCGCGGGTTTTGGGGTTT
>DATMUT010000629.1:0-4393 GCA_035563755.1 Novosphingobium sp. | reverse complement strand
ATAACCGGCGGCATAGATGGCCTCGGTCACGCTGGCGCCCTGCCCCAGCGCCTGTTCGGCCCGGTCCAGCCGCAGAGCGCGCCCATAGGCCGCCGGCGAGAGCCCCGTGGCCCGGCGAAACAGGCGCTGGAAATGCGCCGCGCTATAACCGCAGGCCGCCGCCAGATCGGCCAGCGGCAGGCGCGTGGCGGCATCCTGCATCAGGGCGATGGCGCGGGCGATGGCCACCGCCTCGCGCGGGGCATCGTCGGGATGGCAGCGCAGGCAGGCGCGATAGCCGGCTGCGCTTGCCTGTTCAGGCGATGTAAAAAATTCAGTGTGGCGCCGCGCCGGTCGCCGGGCCGGACAAGAAGGGCGGCAATAGATACCGGTGCTCTTTACCGCAAAGATCAGGCGCCCGTCCGCGCCGCGGTCGCGCGCGCAAACAGCCTGCCAGGCCGCCTCCTCGCCAAGCGGCCCTGATGCCCGTTTCGCGTGGCCTGGTGCAAAACTATCTGGGCAAAACCCTGACAATGCGGTTAAATCTGACATCACACACTCGCCTGTTGGGCGCCCCTGCGGGCTGGGCCAAGGCCGGCTCGAAAGCGCCGGCAGGCCTGCTATATCCCAGTCGCGCGCGCCATGCCTCCCGCAACTTGCGGTCAAACCGCAGCCTTGCGCAAAGCCCATCGCGCTTCCGGCAGGAACCGGGCACTATATGGACTTTGGAATCACATGACACCGGCTGGCTTGCATCCATTCCTATTCATCGCTATGCGCGCCGCGAACTGAGGGCAGCCCGGCAACGACGTCGGGCAACACGGCTCGTCAGCGATCCGGCTTCAAGCCATACGGTAAGAGGGGACCGACGCGCGTGGAGAATTCCGCCGGCATTACCGCCAGTCTACAAGGGCGCTACGCTGCTGCCCTGTTTGAACTGGCCACTGAGAAGGGCGCCTCGCACTTTGTCGAGACCGACCTCAACACGCTGGGCCAGGCTATCGCCGGCTCGGCCGATCTGGCCGATCTGATTCGCAATCCGCAGGTGGGGCGCGATGCCGCCGCCAAGGCTATCGAGGGCGTTGCCAACGTTCTGGGCCTGTCGGATCTGACGAAGCAGTTCCTGGGCGTTCTGGCGGCCAACCGCCGCCTTGCCGCCCTTCCCGACATCATTCGCGCCTTTGTCGCGATCGCCGCCGCCGCCCGCGGCGAGGTCACGGCGCAGGTGACCAGCGCCCACCCGCTCGACGCCGAGCAGCTGGCCGCCCTCTCGGCCAAGCTGGCCGAGCGCGAGGGCAAGGCCATCAAGCTGGAAACCAGCGTCGATCCCGACCTGCTGGGCGGGCTCGTTGTGCGTATCGGCAGCCGTCAGATCGACAGCTCGATCCGCACCCGTCTCAATTCTCTCGCCACGGCGATGAAGGGCTAAGCCCTGCAAGGCTCGATGAAAGGCTGAACATGGAAATTCGCGCCGCAGAAATTTCGAAGGTCATCAAGGACCAGATCGCCAATTTCGGCACCGAGGCCCAGGTTTCGGAAGTCGGGTCGGTGCTGTCGGTCGGCGACGGCATTGCCCGCATCCACGGTCTGGACAAGGTCCAGGCTGGTGAAATGGTGCAATTCGCCAACGGTGTGCAGGGCATGGCCCTCAACCTCGAGGCCGACAATGTCGGCGTCGTGATCTTTGGCTCGGACTCCGAGATCAAGGAAGGCGACACCGTCCAGCGCACCGGCACCATCGTGGACGTGCCGACCGGCAAGGGCCTGCTGGGCCGCGTGGTCGACGCTCTGGGCAACCCGATCGATGGCAAGGGCCCGATCATGTACACCGAGCGCCGCCGCGTCGAGGTGAAGGCTCCGGGCATCATCCCGCGCAAGTCGGTGCACGAGCCCGTGCAGACCGGCCTCAAGGCCATTGACGCCCTGGTTCCGGTGGGCCGCGGTCAGCGCGAGCTGATCATTGGCGACCGTCAGACCGGCAAGACCGCCGTCGCGATCGACACCTTCATCAACCAGAAGGCTGTGAACGCGGGCGACGATGAGAGCAAGAAGCTCTACTGCATCTACGTTGCCGTCGGCCAGAAGCGCTCGACCGTGGCGCAGATCGTGCGCCAGCTCGAAGAGAACGGCGCGATGGAGTACTCGGTGGTGATCGCCGCGACCGCTTCGGAGCCCGCTCCGCTGCAGTATCTGGCCCCCTACACCGGCGCTGCGATCGGCGAGTTCTTCCGCGACAACGCCATGCACGCCGTGATCGTGTATGACGATCTCTCGAAGCAGGCCGTTGCCTATCGTCAGATGTCGCTGCTGCTGCGTCGCCCGCCGGGCCGTGAAGCCTATCCGGGCGACGTGTTCTATCTGCACTCGCGTCTGCTCGAGCGCGCTGCCAAGCTGAACGATGACATGGGCGCCGGTTCGCTGACCGCCCTGCCGATCATCGAGACGCAGGCTGGCGACGTGTCGGCCTACATTCCGACCAACGTGATCTCGATCACCGACGGCCAGATCTTCCTTGAAACCGGCCTGTTCTACCAGGGCATCCGTCCGGCCATTAACGTTGGTCTGTCGGTGTCGCGCGTGGGTTCGTCGGCTCAGACCAAGGCGATGAAGAAGGTTGCCGGCTCGATCAAGCTGGAGCTGGCGCAGTACCGCGAAATGGCGGCCTTCGCCCAGTTCGGTTCGGACCTCGACGCCTCGACCCAGAAGCTGCTGAACCGCGGTGCGCGCCTGACCGAGCTGCTCAAGCAGCCCCAGTTCTCGCCGCTCGGCTTTGAAGAGCAGACCTGCGTGATCTTTGCTGGCACCAACGGTTATCTGGACTCGATCCCGACCAACCGCGTGACCGAGTATGAAGCCGAGCTGCTCAGCTTCCTGCGCACCAGCCACGCCGACCTGCTCAAGCTGATCCGTGACACCAAGGATCTGGGCGACGAGGCCAAGGGCAAGCTCAAGGCTGCGCTCGAGGCTTTCGGCAAGCAGTTCGCCTGAGCAATGGGTGATGGCGGTTTTCCGGGGCGGCGCCTGCCGCCCGCGCCGGCCGGCAAGGTCGGCCACGGAACACCGCCAATGCCTGCCGGCCAGCGGCCCGGCACAACTGGTCAGGGGGCTGGCCAGCGTTTCTGGCGAAAGGGTGGCCAAGGCCGCCTGCCCGCTTTGACGTTGCAGCCTTCCGGCCTCATTGCCGGACGTTTCGTTTACCTGCCCCGCGCCGGGGCTCAACGGGGGATAGGCTGAAATGGCCAGTCTCAAGGAACTCAAAGGCCGGATCAACTCGGTCAAGTCGACCCAGAAGATCACCAAGGCCAAGCAAATGGTCGCGGCGGCCAAGCTGCGCAAGGCGCAGTCGGCTGCCGAGGCAGCGCGCCCCTATGCCTCGCGCATCGCCGAGGTCATGGGCAGCCTCGCCTCGCGCGTCGTCGTGAGCGAGAACAGCCCCAAGCTGCTTGCCGGCACCGGCAAGGACCAGGTGCACCTGCTGGTCGTGGCCAACTCGGACCGCGGCCTATGCGGCGCGTTCAACTCGAACATCGTCAAGGCAGCCCGCCAGACCGCCCAGCGCCTTCAGGCCGAGGGCAAGACGGTGCTGTTCTACCTGATCGGTCGCAAGGGCCGCGCGGTCATCCGCCGCGAGTACCCCACCGCGATCATCGGCGGCTTCGACACCACCACCGTGCGTGAAGCCGGTTATGGCGAAGCCGAGGCGATCGTCACCGAGCTGGTCGAGCTGTACGAGAAGGGCAAGTTCGACGTCGCGCATCTGTTCTTCAGCAAGTTCCGCAGCGCCCTGCTGCAGGAGCCGACCGAGCAGCAGATCATCCCGGTGCCCGCCCCCAAGGCGAATGTGGCCACCGGCGGCGCCGTTGTCGAATACGAGCCGGACGAGGAGGAAATCCTCTCGGCCCTGCTGCCGCGCTACCTGAAGACGCAGATCTTCGGCGCGCTGCTCGAGAACGCCGCTTCGGAACAGGGCGCATCGATGACCGCCATGGACAATGCCACGCGCAATGCCGGCGACCTCATCAGCAAGCTGACCATCCAGTACAATCGCAGCCGCCAGGCCGCGATCACGACCGAACTCATCGAAATCATCGCCGGCGCCGAAGCGCTCTGACGACGAGATAGAAGGCAAGGAACAAACCCATGGCCACCACCACTTCTGGCAAGATCAGCCAGGTCATCGGCGCCGTCGTCGACGTTACCTTCGACGGCGAACTGCCCGCCATCCTCACCGCCCTCGAGACCTACAACAACGGCTCGCGCCTTGTGCTCGAGGTTGCCCAGCACCTGGGCGAGAACACCGTGCGCACGATCGCCATGGACTCGACCGACGGCCTGACCCGCGGCCAGGAAGTGATCGATACCGGCGCCCCGATCGCCGTGCCGGTTGGCCCCGAGACCCTCGGCCGCATCATCA
>DATMUT010000628.1:0-4719 GCA_035563755.1 Novosphingobium sp. | reverse complement strand
ACGACGAGGTGGCGCAGGTCGGCACGATCTCGGCCAACGGCGAGCGCGAGATCGGCGTGATGATCGCCAAGGCGATGCAGAAGGTCGGCAACGAGGGCGTGATCACCGTCGAGGAGGGCTCGGGCCTCAACAACGAGCTCGACGTCGTCGAGGGCATGCAGTTCGACCGCGGCTACCTGTCGCCCTACTTCGTGACCAACCCCGAGAAGATGACGGTTGAGCTCGAGAACCCCTACATCCTGATCCACGAGAAGAAGCTCAGCTCGCTCCAGACGCTGCTGCCGATCCTCGAGGCCGTGGTGCAGTCGGGTCGCCCGCTCCTCATCATCGCCGAGGACATCGAGGGCGAGGCCCTGGCCACGCTCGTCGTCAACAAGCTGCGCGGTGGCCTCAAGATCGCCGCCGTCAAGGCGCCGGGCTTCGGCGACCGCCGCAAGGCCATGCTGGGCGACATCGCCACGCTGACCGCCGGCGAGATGATCAGCGAAGACCTGGGCATCAAGCTTGAGTCGGTGACGCTGGGCATGCTGGGTCAGGCCAAGAAGGTCACGATCGACAAGGACAACACCACGATCGTGGACGGTCTGGGTTCGGCCGAGGACATCAAGGCCCGCGTCGAGCAGATCAAGGCGCAGATCGAAATCACCACCAGCGACTACGACCGCGAGAAGCTGCAAGAGCGTCTGGCCAAGCTGGCTGGCGGCGTTGCCGTCATCAAGGTCGGCGGCTCGACCGAGGTCGAGGTCAAGGAGCGCAAGGACCGCGTTGACGACGCCCTGCACGCCACGCGCGCTGCTGTTGAAGAAGGCATCGTTCTGGGCGGCGGTACGGCCCTGCTCTATGCGACCAAGGTTCTGGGCGGCCTGAAGGGCGCCAACGACGACCAGACCCGCGGCATCGACATCGTCCGCAAGGCGATCACCGCCCCGATCAAGCAGATCGCCGAGAACGCCGGCCACGACGGCGTGCTGGTTGCCGGCAAGCTGCTCGACCAGGCTGACGAGGCGCTGGGCTTCAACGCCGCGACCGAAGTGTACGAGAACCTGCTCTCGGCCGGCGTGATCGACCCGACCAAGGTCGTGCGCACCGCGCTGCAGAACGCCGCTTCGGTGGCTGGCCTGCTGATCACGACCGAAGCCGGTATCGTCGAGAAGCCGGACGACAAGCCCGCCATGCCGGCAATGCCGGGCGGCGGCATGGGCGGCATGGACTTCTAAGTCCACGCCAGCTCTGCTGACAAAATGCGAGGGCCGGGGAACATTCCCCGGCCCTTTCGCTTTATAGTGGACAGGGGCAGGCGCCCGGCGGAAGGCTCCCTCTCAACCTGCCGCGCAGTGCGCGCCGCCCCACCCGCTGCTGGCGCTGGCCATGCGGCAAAAACGCTGGAATCGTCGCAAGAAAGCGGCAGTTCATCGCGCGACCCCTAGGTTATCGCCGTAGAGAATGTTAACCCAAAGGTAGGCCTGTTTCTGCTATCTTGTCGGGCGTGATGAACCTCTCATACAAACGAGCATTTCTGGCGGTAGCCTTGCTGGGCGCGATGATCGCGCCGCCTGCCGCTGCGGACGAAATCGAGCAGGAGTTCGATCGCGTCTTTGGCAATGGCGCAAAAGTGGCGCCCGCCCCGGCTCCCCTCCCCGCTGTTCCCCGCGGGTTCGAGGCGCGCCTTGCCAATATTGCCAATGCCTCGATGGGGCGCATCGGCGTTGCGGCGGTCGACCTGGGTTCGGGGCGCGGCATTTCGGTGATGGGCGACCAGCCCTTCCCCATGGCCAGCACGGTCAAGGTCGCCATCGTCGCCACCTTCCTCGAAGGGGTCGATCAGGGGCGCTTCCACCTGTCCGACCGCTATCCGCTGATGATGCCAGTGCCCTCGCGCCGCTTCTCGACCGCGGTGGCGCCGGTGCGGCCAGGCACCATGCTCAGCGCGCTTGAGCTGATCGAACTGGCCATCACCCGCTCGGACAATCACGCCACCGACGCCCTGCTGGCCGCCATTGGCGGGCCGCAGGCGGTGAACCGCTGGCTGCGCAAGACCGGCGTTTCGGGCATCCACATCGACCGCGATATCGCAACGCTGGTGCGTGACGATGGCGCGATCGACCCGGCCCGCACGATCGACCTGCGCGACAGCACCACGCCCCAGGCCATGGCCACGCTGCTGGCCGGCCTGTATCAGGGCCAGTGGCTGACCCCGCAAAGCCGCGAAGTGCTTCTGGGCGCGATGCGCCGCTGCCTGACGGGCGTGCACCGCATGAAGGCGCTGCTGCCGGGCGAGGCGATGGTGGGCCACAAGACCGGCACCTTGTCGAACACGTCGAGCGATGTGGGCATTATCCGCACCGCCGACGGACGGACGCTGGCCGTGGCGATCTATGTGACGGGCCAGGGCAGCAAACCGGGCCGCGAGGCGCGCATCGCCAATATCGCCCGGGCGATTTACGACGGGTATCAGTCCGAGCCGCTGGCTGCGCTGGTTCCGGGCGGCGGAATGCGCTGAAAAGGCTGACTGCGCGCCAGCCAGCAGGGTTTGGCGCGCGGCGCGGCTTATGGCTTTGCGCCCGCGCCTGATTCGCTGGCAGAATCGCGCCTCGGGCTGTTTACTTTTTTGACGGAAATGGTTCGTCGCTGGTCGCTGGGCCGGCTCGCAGCCTGTCGCACAGGGGGCATCATCGCGCCATTTACCCGGCGTCGCGGCCCTGCGCTCGCGCCGGGGCTGCTGCTGCCCCACGCCTCGAGCATCGCCAGCAGGTCAGGGCCGTTCAATTGGCCAAACCCGTCTTCGGCAGGCAAAGGAAAAGGCGCGCGGGAGCGATCCCACGCGCCTTAAACCTTATAATCTTTGCGCGTAATGCGCGAAGATTACTTCGATTCGGCCGACGAAGCAGCGTCGGTAGCAACCGAAGCAGCCGAGTCAGCAACCGAAGCGGCCGAGTCAGCAGCCGAAGCAGCCGAGTCAGCGGCGGTCGCGGCCGAGTCAGCCGACGAAGCGGTCTCAGCGGGCTTCGAGCAAGCCGACAGGCTCAGAGCGGCGCCAGCGACGGCAGCGGCGAGAATGATCTTGCGCATGTGTGTATCCTTGAACAGCGAGTGGACCACGCGCGACACTGCCACATGCGTGACGGGCGCCGAGCGGAAAGCCTACCGCAGGAGTAGACTTCGCACGCCAAATAAACGGCTTGTGCAGGCGATGCAAGGGTTAGTCGCGTTCCCTGCGATGGGTAATGGTATTTGCCACGTCAAACCGATTGCTGTTCACCCGAGCATTCCTGACGTTGGAGCGTTGCAGCCCCCTTTCATGCTGCGACGCAGCGTGGCGCGCAAGCGATGAAATGGCGCTTTCGTCACCGATTTTCAACCATGGCAGCGCGCCAGCGCTTGGCCACGGGGCCGTCCGCTTCTATGGACGTGTCATGCAAAAAAGGCCCCATCTTTATCTGGTCGACGGGTCGGCCTATATTTTCCGCGCCTATCACCGGCTGCCCCCGCTCACCAATCCGGTCGGCACGCCTGTGGGGGCGGTGTTTGGCTATACCACCATGCTGTGGAAACTGGCCGACGACCTGCACAAGGCCGATGGGCCAACGCATCTGGCGGTGATTCTCGACAAGGCGGGGCGCTCGTTCCGCAACGATATCTACCCCGCCTACAAGGCCAACCGCCCCCCCGCGCCCGAGGATCTGGTGCCCCAGTTCCCGCTGA
Organism: Novosphingobium sp.; assembly: GCA_035563755.1. Lineage (GTDB taxonomy): Bacteria > Pseudomonadota > Alphaproteobacteria > Sphingomonadales > Sphingomonadaceae > Novosphingobium. The sequence continues at coordinate 1,017 of DATMUT010000628.1, read as the reverse complement.
TTCGCGAGGCGACGCGGGCCTTTTCGCTGCCCTGCATCGAGGAACAGGGGCTCGAGGCCGACGATCTGATCGCCTCCTACGCGCGCGCCGCCAGCGCGCAGGGGTGGGACGTGACCATCGTCTCGTCCGACAAGGACCTGATGCAGCTGGTCGGCCCGCACGAAAATGGCGCCCATGTCGACATGCTCGACACGATGAAGAACCTGCGCATCGGCATTCCCGAGGTGGCCGAGAAATTCGGCGTCGTGCCCGACAAGGTGGGCGATGTGCTGGCGTTGATGGGCGATTCGGTCGACAATGTGCCCGGTATTCGCGGTATCGGCCCCAAAACGGCGACCAAGCTCATTCAGGAGCATGGCGACCTTGAAGCGGCGCTGGCGGCGGCCTCTGGCATGAAGGCCAGCAAGCTGCGCGAGAATCTGATCGAGCATGCCGACATGGCCCGCCTGTCGCGCGTGCTGGTGGCGCTCAAGGAAGATTGCGATCTGCCGCTCCCGCTCGAGGCTTTCGAGCTTGGCCCCATCCCGCCCGAGCCTTTGGCCGCCTTTCTGGCCGAACATGGCTTTACCAGCCTGCTCAAGCGGCTGGACGCCGGGCGCGGCAGCCCCGAGCGCGCCACCCAGCTGCACCCGGCCAAGGCGGTTCCCCCGCCCGGTTCGGGCGCGCCGGCCGCAGCAGCGCCCGCCGGCGCCGGCCGCACGCCCCCTGCCCCCATGCCCGCCATCGACCTTGCCGCCTATGAATGCGTGCAGGACATCGACGCGCTCGACGCATGGGTGGCGCGGGGCATGGCCGCGCGGGTGGTGGCCTTCGACACCGAAACGGCCGCGCTCGACGCGATCGGCGCAGAGCTTGTGGGCGTATCGCTGGCGGTGGGGCCGAATCAGGCCTGCTATATTCCGCTGGGCCATCGCGGCAGCGACATGTTTGCCGAAGTGCCCCGCCAGATCGACCGCGAGGTGGCACTTGCCCGGCTGAAGCCGTTGCTGGAATCGGATGCGGTGCTGAAAGTGGGGC
>DATMUT010000627.1:0-8006 GCA_035563755.1 Novosphingobium sp. | reverse complement strand
CCGATGGTTCGGGCATCATCAACGTGGCTATCGTTGGCGGGGCGATCATCCCGCCGCTCACCGGCAAGCTGGCCGACGTCAGCGGCAGTCTGGCGCTCTCGCTGGTGGTGCCGGCGGTGTGCTATGTGATTATCGCAGGCTTTGGCCTGTATGCCCGCCGCCCGGTGCAAGCCGCCCAGGCCTAGGGAAAGTGCGGCGCGAGGGGACCGGCCCCTCGCGCCGCGCGCATCAGAGAATGCGCGCCAGCTCGTAGAACAGCGCGCCCACCGCGGCCGAGGCCGGAATGGTGATGACCCAGGCCACCGCCACCCTTTGCGCCACGCCCCAGCGCACCGCCGACGTGCGCCGCGCCGCGCCAACGCCCATGATGCAGCCGGTGATCGTATGTGTGGTCGAGACCGGAATGCCGAAGGCGCTGGCCGCGAAGAGCATGATCGAGCCGCCCGCCGAGGCGCAGAAGCCCTGATGCTGCGAGAGCTTGGTGATGCGGCTGCCCATCGTCTCGATGATCTTCCACCCGCCCGAGAGCGTCCCCACGCCCATCGCCACATAGCACGAGAGCACCACCCATTCGGGCACGTGGAACGCGCCCTGCAGCAGCCCCTGCGAATAGAGCAGCACGGTAATGATGCCCATCGTCTTTTGCGCGTCGTTGGCGCCGTGGCCCAGCGAATAGGCCGCCGCCGAGAGCAGGTGCAGCTTGCGGAAAATACCCTCGGCGCGGCCGGCGTTCACCTTCATGAAGCCCCACGAGGTGAGCAGCATGAGCAGCATCGACATGGCCATGCCCACCAGCGGCGAGAGCACGATGGCCAGCGTGGTCTTGTTGACGCCGGCCCACACGATCACATTGGTGCCGCCATGCGCCACGCCCGCGCCCAGCAGCCCGCCAATCAGCGCGTGGCTCGACGAGGAGGGAATGCCCTTCCACCAGGTGATGACGTTCCACACCATGGCGCCAACCAGCGCGCCAAAGATGACCTGCGGGGTAATAACGTCCTTGTCGACGATGCCCTTGCCCACGGTTTCGGCCACTTTCAGGCCGAAGGTCCAGTAGGCGACGAAGTTGAAAGTGGCGGCAAACAGCACCGCCTGCACCGGGCTGATCAGCCGGGTCGAGACGACCGTGGCGATCGAGTTGGCCGCATCGTGCAGCCCGTTGAGGAAGTCGAAGGCCAGCGCCATCAGGATAAGGGCGATGACCAGCGGCATGGCCACGAGAATCGGTTGCATGAGAAGTCTTTCCAGCCGCGGCTCAGGCGTGATCGATGACCAGGCCGTCGATCTCGTTGGCCACATCCTCGAACCGGTCGACCACCTTTTCCAGATGGCTGTAGATCTCGCGCTCGACCAAGAACTGCATGGCGTCGGTCTTGCCATGCTCCTTGAAGGCGCGCTTGAGCCCCTTGTCGTGGATGGTGTCGGCCTGGCCTTCCATGCGCACCAGCCGCTCGGTCAGCTCGTGCAGGCGCGAGGCATTGGCGTGAATGTCGCGCAGCAGCGGCAGCGCCTCGGCAATCAGGCGCGAGGCATCGACGATGATCGCCGTCATGTCGCGCATTTCCTGCTGGAATTCGCTGACCTCATACAGGTTGATGGCGCCCGCGGTCTGCTGCATCTGGTCGATGGCATCGTCCATCGAGGAGATCAGGCTGGTGATCGCGCCCCGGTCAAACGGGGTGAGGAAGGTGCGCCGTACGCTGACCAGCACCTCGCGGGTGATGGTGTCGGCCTCTTCCTCGCGCTCCATGATCTCGCGGATGTGCTGCCCCTGCGAGGAGCCGGCCTGGAACAGGCGCGCCAACGCGTCGCTGCCGGCGGTCAGCGTCTGGGCGTGGGCTTCGAACAGGTCGAAGAACTGGCCCTGGCGGGGAAGCAGCGACTGGAACCAATGAAACATCCTGAAACCATCCTTGATCGTCCTGACCCGGTGCAACAGCGGCCGGGCCGGATCATCATTGAAATCCGAGGAGCTGAACGAGCGCATCAACAGGCGCAATTCCTCCTCGTCGACCGCATCGGCGGCCTGAGCCAGTGGGAACCACTGGCGCGTGCGTTGGTCCGCTTCCTTCCACTCGTCAAGCTCGGCCGTGACGGCCAGGGGATAAACCGAGACATCGACCTGCAGCGAGGCGCCCGAATTGAGCTGCTTGCGGTAGCGGTATTCGCCCAGAGGCGTGGGGCAGATGGCGCCCACAACGCCTGCTTCCTCGATCGCTTCCTGCTCGGCGGCGGCGTGATTGACCAGGCCTTTCATCTTGTTGCCTTTGGGCAATACCCATCGCCTCGTGCCACGCGACGTGACGAGCAGGATCTCGATCGGGGCGTTCAGGTCCGGACCGGTACGACGATAGGGCAAGGCGGCAATCTGGCGGATAGCGCGAATCCTTAATTAGGACTTTATGGGATTTTGCGGCCAATATCCGTAACCCCCCATTATCCGCAAGCAATACGTCAATTCGATGACAAGTGTGCAAATGCGGGACTAGGTGCCCATGTGACAACCAAATGAAAAAGGAGGGCGCCCGCATCTGCGAACACCCTCCTTTTCAGTATATTAGGGGCCTTTGCGCAGCCCCGTTAACACAAGGCCGTCAGCGCGCGCCAATCCAGTCGATCAGCGCCGGGCCGGATGCCGCGGGCAGGGCCGGGGCGAAGCTGTTCGCCTCATCCACCGAACCTGCGCCGGCATAGCGGGCCACGCGCGGCCAAGCATAGACCGGGCGGCTGCGCGCGGGCAGCGGCTTGCGCTCGGGCATGCCGGGGATGTGGCCAAAGCCGGGGCCACCCGGGCCATTCGCGCCGCCAGCGGCAAGGCGTGCGGGCGCGCCTTCGGGTGGCGGGCCGGCGCCTTCGGGCGGGGGAGGCATTTGCCCATTGCCCATCGCGCCCGGAGGCGGCCCAAAGTGCTCGCCGTCAGGCCCGGCGCCTGGCCCGGCTCCCTGCGCCTCGCCCTCGCGGCGGCGCCAGCCACCCGGCGCGGCGCGATCGGGGCGGCGCATGCCACCGGCAAAGGGCATGCCCTCGCGCGTGGCCTGAGCGCGCTTGGCGATCATCACATCGGGCGCCTGCCCACCCTCGACCCAGGCCATCAGCCCGGCCAGCAGCGGGAAATCGCTCGGCCCGTCGCCGCCCGAGCAATGGCCCATGCCGGGGAACAGGAACAGGCGGGCAAAAGCCTCGCGCCGCGCCGGCGTCATCTTGCGGCCCACGCGCTCGAAATAATCCAGTGTCGAGAGCGGCGAGATATGCGGATCGGCCCAGCCGTGCCACAGGATCAGCCGACCGCCATGCGCGGCAAAGGCCGACAGGTCGGGGTTATCGGCGTCATACAGGGCGCGGGCCGGCTCCAGCCTGGCAAACATCGCCTCGGTATAGGGCAGGGTTTGCGGCGTGAAGGGCGTGGCCGGATTGGGCGTGAACAGCAGGTGGTTGATGGCCTGCTGCGCGATCATGCCCGAAAAGATGGGCATGTCGGGCACGGGCGGCACGAAAACGCCGATCCACTGCATCTCGCTGCCCGGCATCAGCGCGCCCGGTTCCAGCAGCTTGCCAGCGGGGCTGCGCGCGCCGTCATAGATCTTGCGCACGGCGGCCACCTGCGCGCTGCTCAGGCATTTGCCCGCGTCATAGGCGCCCACGCATTCGACCATGCCCGGGTTGAACCGGCAGGCGCGCGGGTCCTCGATCTGCCCGTCGGCCAGCCCGTCCAGCCGGTCGCAGGCGCGCAGCACGGCATTGTGCAGCGGCACCATGTCGATCGCGGTCAGCAGCGGCTTGCCATCGGGGCCGGTGTTGGCCGCGGCCAGCCAGGCGTGGTGGAAGCTGTTCTGCACGCTGAAGTGCAGGGCAGGGGCGCCCGCGGCAATGCCGTCGAAATCGGCCGGATAGCGCTGGGCCATGATCAGCGCCTCGCGTCCGCCATCCGAACAGCCCGAGAAATAGGCGTATTTGGGCGCCTGGCCGTAAAAGGCGCGGATCAGCGCCTTGGCCGCCAGCGCGGTCACATGCAGGCTGCGCCCGGCAAAGTCGGCGCGTTTTTGCGCGTCATCGCCCCAGCTCATGTCGCGCATGCCGGCATGGCCCATGTCGGTCGTGGCCAGCACAATGCTGCCATCGGTGACGGGCGCGCAGCCATCGGCCTTGGCCGCATCGACGCGCACCATGCCGCAAAGGCCCCCGCATCCGGTTTGCAGATAGCGCTGAGTCCAGCCGGCCAGCGGCAGGCGCACCTCGATGCGGACGGCCGGGGCAATGGTGCCGGTCACCTTGCAATAGGGCTTGTCGCCTGCCACTTCGGCGGCGGTCAGCTCGGTCTTGGCGCCGGTGGCCGCCGAAATGTCGAGCGCGGCAAGGCTGGCGCAGTCGACCTGCGGCTTGATGGCGGCCAGATTGGCCAGTGCGGGAGGGGTCTGGGCCGCTGCCGGCGAGGCCATGGAAATGGCTGCCAGCAACAATACCGCCAGCAGCCCCAACAGGCCGCCGGATCGGGGCGCGAGCCATGGCGCGCGCCGGAAAAAGGGCAGGTTCATAGGCGAGAAATCCCCGTCTCGATGCGTGTTTGCGCTTGTGCCGGCCCCCCAGCGGGCACAGCTCTAGGCCAGCATCGACCCCGAGGCAAGATACGGGAAAACGGGCGGCCTACTCTGCGGCGGCGCGCCCGCTCTGGTGGTCAAGTGGGCAGGCGCGCAGCATGGTGGTCAGCGCCTGCCAGTCGGCGCCCTGCTCGAGCGCGCCAGCGGCCGATTGCAGCGCGCGGTAATGGGCCAGAACGCGCAGGCCCGCCTCGGTCACGCGCGCGCCGCCGCCCGAGCCGCCGCGCCCGGCATGGCCGGGGCTGGCGCTGACCAGCGGGCTGGCCCAGCAGCGGTTCATCATGTCGACCAGCAGCCAGGCGCGGCGATAGCTCATGCCCATCGCCCGCCCCGCGCCCGAGATCGACCCTTCGCGGATGATCGCCTCGAGCAGGTCGGCCTTGCCTGGCCCCATGGCGATGTCCTCGCCGCACAGAACGCGGATGCTGATCTTGAGGCGTGGCTGCATCATGCCGCCCTGAGTAGCGGCAGATGCAGGCAATTACCAGTTCGCGGCGCGGCGCAGGGTAGTCTCGGCGGGGTCTTCGCTCTTGCGCTGCGAGGCGGCAATGCTGTCTGCCCCCTTCTGGCCGGGCGCGCGGATCTTGTCGCGGCGCTCGAGCTTGAACTGGTTGACGATGGTGGCCATCGTCACGGCCTGATCCTTGAGGCCGCGGGCTGCCGCATTCGATTCCTCGACCATCGCGGCATTTTGCTGGGTGTTGATGTCCATCTGCTGAATTTCGGCGGTCAGCTCGTGCATGCTGTCGGCCTGAACCTCGGCGTAATTGGCGATGTCCTGCGCCTGCGTGGTCGTGTCGCTGATCTTCTGGATAATGAGGTTGAGCGCATCGCCCGTGCGGCCCACCAGCTCGACGCCCTCGCGCACGTCCTCGGCCGATTTGGTGATGAGGTCCTTGATTGTCTTGGCCGATTCGGTGGTGCGGTGCGCCAGGGCGCGCACTTCGCTGGCCACCACGGCAAAGCCCTTGCCGGCATCGCCAGCGCGCGCCGCCTCGACCCCGGCGTTGAGCGCCAGCAGGTTGGTCTGGAAGGCGATGGCCTCGATAACGTCGGTGATCGAGGCGATTTCCTCGGAGGAGTGCTTGATCTTGTCCATGGCCGTTACCGCCGATTCGACGATATGGCCGCCCTCCTTGGCATGGTTGTCGACCTGGGCGATGCTCACGTTGACCTGCCGGGCGCTGCCGGCGGTGGTCGAAATGCCCTGGCTCACTTCGCGCATCACATCGGCTGTGCGGGCGATCGAGGCAGCCTGCCGCTCGGTGCGGTTGGCCAGATCGTCGGCGGCCGAACTGATCTCGCGCGCGCCGGTCTCGACGGCTTCGGCCGAGTCGGTCATGCGCACGACCATGTTGCTGATCTGATAGCGCATGTTGTGGAAATCCTTGGCGGTCTGTTCGTACTGCCTGGGCAGATCCTGCAGATTGTAGCGCAGATCGCCCTGCGCCATCAGCGACAGGCCCTTGTTCAGCTCGCCGATGACCTTCTGGCGCCCGGTCTCCTCGGCCTTGAAATAGGACGAGAGCGCGCATTCCATGTCGAGCAGCGCGGCCTTGACCAGCGTTGCGATCGCCTCGCCCCGCTGGCGACCGCCAAACACGCCGCCCGACATCGCCTTGATCACTTCCTCGAGCACCAGCGCATAGCCGCTGATGTAGAATTGCGGGGTCAGGCCCACGTCGGCGTGAATGCGGCCGATCTTTTCCGAGCGGTCGATTGCAGCCTGGTCGAACTGCCCCGAAAAGAGCGCCTGCCAGTGGCGTTCCTGCGCGGTCGAGGCGCGCTTGCGGCCTTCGGCGGTGGGCAGGATGGCCGCGGTTACAGGGTTGCCGCCAATGCGTTCGTACAGGCGTTTGAGCGCGCCGGGCGCATGCTTTTGCAGGGCTGCTTTTATGCGCGGGAAGTGGCGATAATTGTCCTGCGTCAGCGGCGCCAGTGCCCCGCTATGATCCTGCGTCGAAGTGTGGTTCGCGGCCATGCCTGTTGCCTCGCATAGGGTCGGTTGGCGCCGGCCCGGGCAATCCGGGGGCATCGACGGTATAGGGCGACAGGGTTTCCGTCCGATTTGGTTGTCTATGGGGGCTTCTACGGGTTACTATTCGGCCAGCCAGCCTTTCGACAAAGCCAGCGGATCGTACAGAAAAGCGCAGGAAGGGTCGGGTAAACCGGCGCGTTCAATGGTTTGCGCGCCCTTGCCCAGCCATTGCCGCGCGTCCTCTCCCAATATCTCGCCACAGCGGCCCAGCAGGTCGCGAATCAGGGCGAGTCGCGCGTGGGGCTTGTCGTCGGCGCGCACCACAGTCCACGGCGCGAAAACCGAGTGGGTGCGGGCCAGCATTTCGTTGCGGGCCTGCGTATAGTCATCCCACTTCTTGACCGCCACCTCATCGATGGGCGAGATCTTCCATTGCTTGAGCGGGTCGGTCTTGCGCTCCTTGATGCGGCGCTTCTGTTCGTCCTTGCCGATGTCGAGGTAGTATTTGAGCACATGGATGCCCGAATGGGTCAGCAATTGCTCGAACAAAGGCACGGTGGCGAAAAACTCGGCCACCTCGGCCTCGGAGCAGAAGCCCATCACCCGCTCGACCCCGGCGCGATTGTACCAGCTGCGGTTGAACAGCACGAATTCGCCCGCAATGGGCAGGTGCGCGCACCAGCGCTGAAAATACCAGGCGCGCCGGTCGTGGTCGTTGGGGGTGGGCAGGGCCACCACGCGGGTGTCGCGCGGGCTCATATGCTCGACGATGCGCTTGATGGTGCCGTCCTTGCCGGCCGCATCGCGCCCCTCGAGGATGACCAGCACGCGCGCCTGCCGGTCGATCAGCGCGCGCTGCATGCTCGACAGGCCGATCTGCAGCGCTTCGAGCGCCTTTTCGTGCTTCTTGCCGCCTTCCTTGCCTTTGGTGTCCTTGGGCTTGTCGCTCTTGCTCATCACTCTGCTTCCCACCAGCCGGCCAGTTCCTTCTCGCGCGCCAGCAAGGCGCGGGTGCGGGCCAGTCGCGCCTCGCGCCCGTCCTTGCCCGACAGGGCCGTCATGGCCTGTGCCAGGCGCCGCTGCAAACGATGGTCGAGCGGCCCGTGCAGCGCATCGGTGGCGGCCGGGTCGCGGCGCAGATCATCATCATGCAGGTCGCCCAGCACATCCTGCAGGTCGGTCAGCACCTCCTCGTATTCGCGGGCGATGGGGGCCTGTGCGGGGGAGCAAACCGGCATCAGAAAGCCCACCGCATAGCGCAGCTTCTTCACCTCGATACGCAGGTCGTGCAAAGCTTCGGGCGGCAATGTGGCAACCTGCCGGCGCATGCCCTTGAATGGGCGGCGGCGGCGGGCGAACAGGGCGCCCGCAAATTCGGCCAGCGCCGGCCCCTGCGTCAACCCGCCTTGCCGCCACGCGCCGGTCTCGAGCCA
>DATMUT010000626.1:0-2058 GCA_035563755.1 Novosphingobium sp. | reverse complement strand
GGCGGGTCTAAGGGCGCGGCCACTATGCTTACGAACCTCCAGCAGCAGCCCGCCGACGCGCTTCTGGCGCTGATCAAGCTCCACAACGACGATCCGCGCACCGACAAGATCGACCTTGGCGTTGGTGTCTATCGCACCGGCGAGGGCGACACGCCCGTGTTCGCCGCGGTGAAAGCCGCCGAGCGCAAACTCGTCGAGGAGCAGGACTCCAAGGCCTACCTCGGGCCCGAGGGCGACATGGGCTTTGTCCATGCGTTGATGCCCTACGTGTTCGGCGCGGCCAATCCGACGATGGATGGCCGCATCGATGGCATGCAGGCCCCCGGCGGCACTGGCGCGCTGCGCCTGGCCTTCGCGCTGGCCAAGCGCGCCGGCATCAAGCGTTTCTGGATGGGCACGCCCAGCTGGCCCAACCACGCGCAGATCATCGCTGATCTGGGCATGGAGCTGAAGGGCTTCGTGCACGCCAACAAGTCGGGCCTGACCGACATGGATTCGCTGCGTTTCGCCATCGCGCAGGCCGAGGAAGGCGATGCCATCCTGCTGCATGGCTGCTGCCACAACCCCACCGGTATCGACTACACCAACGCCCAGTGGGACGAGATCGCCCAGCTGCTCGCCACCTCCAAGGCGCTGCCCATCCTCGACCTGGCCTATCAGGGCCTGGGCGATGGCATGGAAGCCGACGCCTATGGCCTGCGCACCGTTCTGGCCGCCGTGCCCGAAGCGCTGATCTGCTACAGCTGCGACAAGAACTTCGGCCTGTACCGCGACCGCGTCGGCGCCCTCTACGTGATGGTGTCGGACCCGGCGCAGCTCAAGGCGGCGCTGTCGAACGGCCATGCCCTGGCCCGCGCCAGCTGGTCGCAGCCGCCAGATCACGGTGCTGCTGCCGTGCGCCTCGTGCTCGAGGATGCCGAGCTGACCAAGCTGTGGCTGGCAGAGCTGGACGAAATGCGTGACCGCATGCGCGAAGTGCGCGCCAGGCTGGCCGCCGCTGGCGTTGCCGGCAAGGCTGACCTTGCGCCGATGGGTTCGCAGAACGGCCTGTTCTCGATCACTCCGCTGACGCCCGAGCAGGTGCTGGCCATGCGTGAGAAGCACGGCATCTACATGGCGGGCACTGGTCGCATCAACGTGGCCGGCCTCACCATGAACAACATCGACAAGTTCATCGCCGCCGTCGCCGACGTGACGGCCTGAGCGAGAAGAGGGTATGGATCGTCAGCCGCTCCTCGAAGGTAGCCTGCTGACGATCCGCCCGCTGCGCGCGGAGGATTGGGACGCCTTTTATGGCGCCGCCAGCGATCCGCTCATATGGGCGCAGCATCCGGCGCATGACCGCTGGCAGCCCGATGTGTGTCGGGCCTTTTTCGACGATGCACTGGCCAAGGGCGGTGCGGTTGCGGTCATAGACCGGGCCAGCGGCGCATTCCTTGGCTCCTCGCGCTGGCAGGCGCACAACCCCGACAATGGCGGCTCGGTCGAGATCGGCTGGACGTTTCTGGCGCGCGGGGCATGGGGCGGGGGCTATAACCGCGAGATGAAGCGGCTGATGCTCGCTCACGCTTTTCGTTATGTCGCGCGTGTCGATTTCCGCATCGGTGAAGGCAACCTCCGCAGCCGCGTTGCCTGCGAGCGTATCGGCGGCCGTTTGAGCGACCGGTCGGACGTGGCGATGATGGGCGGTGTGCCAGTGCGCCACGTGGTCTACGAAATCACGCGCGAGGCTTTTGAGTCCGGCCCATTGGCCATCTCCTGACCGTCAGCGCCTGACCGTCAGCGGCGGGGCCTGCGAGGCCCCATTGCGCCGTCCTTAGCCCTTCAGGCTTTGCATCCGCTTGAGATAGCGCGCCAGCACGTCGATCTCGAGATTGACCTGCGATCCGGCCGTCAGCGCGCCAATGGTGGTGACCTGCGCGGTGTGCGGAATGATGTTGAGCGAAAACAGGCAGGTGCCATCGGCCTGATCGGCAATGGTGTTCACGGTCAGCGAGACGCCATCGACCGTGATCGAGCCTTTTTCGGCGATGTAGGGCGCCAGATCGGCCGGCGCGG
>DATMUT010000625.1:0-2695 GCA_035563755.1 Novosphingobium sp. | reverse complement strand
TGGTGGCCGTGAACGGCGCCCCGAACAGCATATGCCCCGCCACAATCCCGATCAAAGTCAGCGGCACGGGCGTGAGGATCACCAGCGGCAGTTTGAAACTGCCAAACTGGCCCACCACCAGCACATAGATCGCCAGAAGCGCCACCATGAAGGCCCCGCCCATGTCGCGGAACGTGACCCAGGTGATCTCCCATTCGCCGTCCCACAGGATGGACGGGCGGCTCTCGTCATCGGGCTGGCCATGCATCAGGATGGTGGGCTTCGCCAGCCCATGCCCCGCCCAGTCATAGGCCTCCACCGCCTTGTCGACGGCCAGCAAGCCATAGATCGGCGCCTCATAGCGGCCTGCCATATCGGCCATCACCATCGTCGCCCCGCGCCCATCACGGCGGAAAATCGATTGGCCACCAGATTGCCTCCTGGCATCGACCAATTCGCCAAGGCTGAGCAATTGACCCGCAGGCGTGGCAGCCACCGGAGTCGCCGCCAGAGCGCCCGACCATTGCCGCTGCGACTGATCGAGGCCGATCTCAACCGGCAGCGGATCGCGGTCCGCACCGCGCGGGACATAGGCCAGCGTCTGTTGCCCCATCAGCGCGCCCATGCTGTCGAGCACCTGGCCCGCACCCACCCCGTAATGGTCGAGCTTGGCGCGGTCGGGCACCAGCCCTAGCGTGGGGCGGGCTTGACCAAAGGAATTGTCGGTATCGACGATGAAAGGCACGGACTTGAAGATCTGCTCGAGCACGAGCGCGGTTTTCTGCCGCGTTGCCTCATCCGGCCCATAGACCTCGGCCAGCAGCGTGGCCAAAACCGGCGGTCCGGGCGGCGTTTCCACCACCTTGATGACCCCGCCTGCAGGCAGGACCACCGACCGCAACCTTTCGCGCAGATCAACCGCAATGGCATGGCTCGACCTGCTACGCTCGCCCTTGGGGGCGAGGCTGACCATCACATCACCCATCTCCGGCTGCGCGCGCAAGAAATAGTGGCGCACAAGGCCATTGAAGTTTAAAGGCGCCGCCGTGCCGGCATAGGCCTCCATCGCGGTCACTTCGGGGATCTGGCGGGCAATGGCGCTGGCCTGCTCCAGAATGCGCGAGGTCGCCTCGAGCGAGGTTCCTTCGGGCATGTCGGCCACCAGTTGCACCTCGCTCTTGTTGTCAAAGGGCAGCAGCTTGACCGTCACAGCCTTGAAATAGAACATCGAGCAGGCGACCAGCGTGGCGACGCCCACGCCCCACAGGAACCGCCTGGCGCTATCGCGCGTGGCGATCACGCGGTTGGCATAGCGAGCATATAGCGCGCCCAGCTTGCCGCCATCCTCATGCTCGCCATGAGCCAAGGCGCCACGCGCGAAGCGGATCATCAGCCACGGCGCAATCACCACCGCGACAAAGAAACTGAACACCATCGCCGCGCTGGCATTGATCGGGATCGGCGCCATATACGGCCCCATCAGCCCCGAGACGAACAGCATCGGCAAGAGCGCGGCCACCACCGTCAACGTGGCGATGATCGTGGGGTTGCCGACCTCGGCCACCGCCTCGATGGCGGCTTGCTGGCGGGATCGGCCATCATCCATCCCCCAATGCCGGGCAATGTTCTCGATCATCACGATGGCGTCATCGACCAGAATGCCGATGGAAAAGATCAGCGCGAAGAGCGATACACGGTTGATCGAAAAGCCCATGATGCGACTGGCAAACATGGTCAGCATGATGGTGGTGGGGATCACAATCGCCGTCACACCCGCCTCGCGCCAACCAATGGCAAAGCCGATCAGGATGACGATGGAAACGGTAGCCAGAGCGAGGTGGAAAATCAGCTCATTGGCTTTCTCATTGGCGCTCTCGCCATAATTGCGGGTAACGTTCACCGAGACGCTGGCCGGGATCAGGCTGCCCCTCAGCGCCTCGATGCGCGACACCACGCCTTGGGAAACATTGACCGCGTTGGCCCCGTTGCGCTTGGCGATGGCGATGGAAACGGCCGGGGCCATTTGCCATGCGCCGCCGTCCCTCGCCCAGCGCCAACTGCGCGCCTGATCCTGCGCCGCGCCTTGCTCCACCCGCGCCACATCGCCCAGCAGCACCGGCGCGCCACCTACCGAGCGGACCGTCAAGCGCCGCAAGTCATCCACATTGGCGAAGGGCGCGCCAGCGGTTACGGAAAGTGCAGCGCCATCCTCGCGCACCGCGCCTGCGGGGAAGCTGCGCCCGCCCTGACGGATCGCCTCCATCACGCTGGACAATGGCACACGCGCCGCCGCCAGCTTGGCCGGATCGGGGATGACGCGGACCACCTCGCGCTGACCGCCGGTGATGAAGGTAAGGCCCACATCGTCGACCTTGGCCACCTCAGTGCGCAATTTGGTGGCCAGTGTGTAGAGGCTGCGCTCGTCCCAACCGGCGCCTTTGGGCGTCAGGGTCAGCACCACAATCGGTACATCCGAAATGCCGCGCACCGTGATTTGCGGCGGCAAGACGCCCGCTGGGATCTTGTCGATGTTGGCCTTGATCTTCTCGTCTACGCGCGTGGCGGCGGCCTCGGGGTCCTGGCCCACGTTGAAGCGGGCCGTTACCATCAGTCCATGGTCTTGCGCCTGCGTATAGACATGCTCGACGCCGTCGATGCTCTTGACGATCTGCTCGAGCGGCTTGCCTGCCAGTTCAACGGCATCACCCGCAGAAAG
>DATMUT010000624.1:0-3183 GCA_035563755.1 Novosphingobium sp. | reverse complement strand
CTGGCGCAAAGGGTGCAGCCGGTGGCGCAGTTCTTGGCCGCCTTTCCGGCCAATGTGCTGTTTCCCTTCGTGGTGATCGCCATATTGCGCTTTGGCCTGCTGCCCGACATCTGGCTTTCGCCGCTGATGATCCTGGGCACGCAGTGGTATATCCTGTTCAACGTGATCGCCGGGGCCAGCGCCATTCCCACCGACCTGCGCGAGGCGGCCGACATGTTTGGCGTGAAGGGCTGGCAATGGTGGCGCGATGTCGCGCTGCCGGCGATCTTCCCCTATTACGTGACCGGCGCGCTCACGGCCAGCGGCGGCTCGTGGAATGCCTCGATCGTCGCCGAGGTGGTCACCTGGGGCAGCCACCGGCTCGAGGCGCACGGGCTGGGCGCCTATATTGCCAATGCCACCACTGCCGGCAATTACCCGCAGGTGGCGCTTGGCATTGCGGTGATGAGCCTGTCGGTGCTGGGTTTCAACCGCATGGTCTGGCGCCCGCTCTATGCCTTTGGCGAGCGCCGCCTGCGCCAGTCCTGACCCTACTTTCGATACCAGTTTCGCGGAGTTTTCCATGGCCACCATCGCCCCTGCCAAACCGCTGATCGAAGTGCGTGGCCTCAACCACTATTACGGCCCGCCGCCCGGCGGCCATCTGGTGCTCGAGGATGTCGACCTCACGCTGTACCAGAACGAGGTGGTGGGGCTGCTGGGCCGCTCGGGGTCGGGCAAGTCGACGCTGCTGCGCTCGATCGCGGGGCTGATCCACCCGCGCGAGGGGCAAGTGCGCCGCGTGCCCGGAGAGGATTGCCCCGACCCCAGCGTGGCGATGGTGTTTCAGACCTTTGCGCTGTTCCCCTGGCTGACGGTGCAGCAGAATGTCGAACTGGGCCTCGAGGCGCAGAAGGTGCCGCCCGAGGAGCGGCGCGCCCGCGCCCTTGCCGCCATCGACCTTATTGGCCTCGATGGTTTCGAGAATGCCTATCCCAAGGAATTGTCGGGCGGGATGCGCCAGCGGGTGGGGCTGGCGCGCGCGCTGGTGGTCAACCCCTCGCTGCTGCTGATGGACGAGCCGTTTTCCGCGCTCGACGTGCTGACGGCCGAAACGCTGCGCACCGACCTGCTCGACCTGTGGTCGGAAGGGCGGATGCCGATCAAGTCGATCCTGATCGTGACTCACAATATCGAGGAGGCGGTGCAGATGTGCGACCGCATCCTGGTGTTCTCGTCCAACCCCGGCCGCGTCGTGGCCGAGATCAAGGTCGACATTCCCCGCCCGCGCGACCGGCTCGACCCGCCCTTCCGCGCGCTGGTGGACGACATCTATGCCCGCATGACGGCGCGCCCGGCCGCGCCCCAGCCCACGCGCGACGGCGTGTTTCCGGGCACGGGCATCGCCATGGTGCTGCCGCATGTGTCGACCAACACGCTGGCGGGCCTGATCGAGGAGGTGGATGGCACGCCCTTCAACGGCCGCGCCAGCATGGCCGATCTGGCCGACTCGCTCAATCTCGAGGTCGACGACCTGTTCCCCATGGCCGAAACGCTGCAACTGCTGCGCTTTGCCGAACTGCGCGGGGCCGAACTGCTGCTCACGCCCTCGGCGCGCCGCTATGCCCAGGCCGAGGTCGACGCGCGCAAGGCCATGTTTGGCGAGGCGCTGCTGGCCCATGTGCCGCTGGCCCAGCATATCCGCCGCATTCTGGACGAGCGCGCCAGCCACAAGGCCCCCGCCCGCCGTTTCCGCGACGAGCTGGAAGACCACATGAGCGAGGACTTTGCCGCAGAGACGCTCAAGACCGTGACCAACTGGGGCCGCTACGCCGAAATCTTCACCTATCACGAGGATGACGACCAGTTCAGCCTTGAAGACCCGCAATAGGCGGTAAGCCCGGCGCCAAGATGAACGGCGCGCGACAATTGTATTCAGCCTGCCATCAGTCCGGCAGGCATACACCCGTCTCATGCCGGCAAGGTGCCGGCAAGGGATGCGGGAGGCGCGATATGCGCGGGTTTGTGGGTGCGGCGATGATTGCGGCGGGGCTGATGGCGGCGGGCACGGCCCATGCGCAGGGCTGGGGTGTGTATGGGGGCGCTGGTGCGCCGCCGCCGCCGCCCTATGGCGCGCGCTGGCAGGGCGATGATGGCGCGCGGACGATGGATTTCATCTGCTCGGGCCGGCGCGCCCATATGCTGGAGCAGCGGCTGGGCCACGAGGTGGAGGAAGGCGACATCGATCCTGAAACCGCCGACCGGATGCACGCGGTCATCGACCAGACCGAGGACCGCCAGCGGCGGGAATGCGCCGAGGGTGACTATCGCTCGGTGCGTGAACTGGGCTGGCGCTATGACCGGATCGGCCACTGGATCGACGGGGCCGCGCACGGGCAGGGCTGGCGCCCGCGCTGGTAAGCCAAGCCGGATCGGATGCTCAGCCGCGCGCCCAGTCGGCGATGCGGCGGGCATCCATCGCGCCCGATACGCGGCGGATTTCGCGGCCACCGGCAAACAGGATCATCGTCGGGATCGAGCGGATGTCATGCGCGGCGCTGGCGGCCGGCGCGGCCTCGGTGTCGAGTTTGAGCAAGCGGATGAAGGGTTCGAGCGATTGGGCTGCCTGTGCGAAGGCCGGCGCCATGACCCGGCAAGGCCCGCACCAGGGCGCCCAGAAGTCGACCAGCACCGGCAGCGTGCCCTTGCCCACATGCGCGCCAAGCCCGCGCGCATCGACCGCGACCGGTTGGCCGGTGAACAGGGGCGCATGGCATTTCCCGCAATTGGGCGCCGCCGCGAGCCGGGCGCGGGGCACGCGATTGGCTGCCATGCAATGCGGGCAAATGACGATCTCGCCGGTTTCCATGTGCGTAGCGCTCCTTTTGCGCGGCTCTTTGCGGCCTGTGGCTCATATAGGAAGCCTGATGGCTGGTGCCATTCCATCATGCGGTGTTGCGATAATTGCATGCGCAGCAACATTTCGTCACAATCTGGCAAGTATCGGGACATGACCGCTCCATAGCCTTGGCTATCGCACCTCCGGCTGATCCGGGGGCAGATGATAATCAGGGCTCCTTCATGAATTGCTTTGCCGGTTTGGGCGCCTCGTCATGTTTGCGGGCCGGGCGGGTGCTTGCGCGGGCGCCGCTGTTGGCGGTGCTGGCCGTGCTCGGCGCTCCGGGGCAGGCGCTGGCGGGCGAG
>DATMUT010000623.1:0-2716 GCA_035563755.1 Novosphingobium sp. | reverse complement strand
CCGAACACCCGCGCGATGCTGCCACCCGCCGCTTTGGCGAAGCGCCCGACGCGCCCGATCCCGCCAGCCCGCCGGCCTCGATGGGGCTGGCCTTTTCGGCGCTGGGGCGAGCGGTGCGGGTGCCCATGTTCTGGCTGCTGTTCGGCACGTTTTTCGTGTGCGGCCTCACCACCAACGGGCTGGTGGGCACGCATCTCATCGCCTATTGCGGCGACCATGGCATTGCGCCGGTGGCTGCGGCGGGCCTGCTCTCGACGATGGGGCTGTTCGATCTGGTGGGCACGACCGCCTCGGGCTGGCTGACCGACAAATATGATCCGCGCCGGCTGCTCTGCATCTATTACGGTCTGCGCGGGGCCTCGCTCATCGCCCTGCCCTTCATGGATTTTGGCGCGGCCAGCCTGGCCGCCTTCGCCGTGTTCTATGGGCTGGACTGGATCGCCACAGTGCCGCCAACGCTGGCGCTGACCAACCGCACCTTCGGCCCGCGCGAGGCGCCCATCGTGTTCGGCTGGGTGGCGGTGGGGCACCAGCTGGGCGCGGGGTTTGCCGCCTTTGCCGGCGGGCTGGTGCGGCAACAGGCGGGCAGTTATGCGCCGGCCTTTGTCATGGCCGGGGTGGCCGGCGTGATCGCGGCCGTGGCGGTGGTGATGCTGGCGCGCATCGGGCGCGACGGCGCCCCGGCGCTGCACCCGGCCGCCTGAAGCCCTCAGGCCAGCGTCAGGAAGATCTCGGCCTCGATCACCCAGTCGGCGCCGGTCTTGCGCCATTTCGCGCTGTAAGTGCCCGAGGCCAATACCTCGCCGGTCGCCTTGGCCACGCCCTGCCACGAGCCATGCTCCATCGCCATCGGCTCCACGCCCGAGGCGACGATGCTTTCGGGCGTGCGGGTGTAGGTGGTGCGCGCGGGCGAGGCGAACTCGCGCTTCCAGGCCAGCAGCTGCGCCTTGCGCCCGGCCAGCACCGCGCTGTCGCTGCCCGTGACCAGCACAGCATTAACCGCCAGCAGTGGCCCGATCGCGGCCAGATCGCCCTCGGCCAGCGCACGGTTGAAGGCGGCGCGGCGCAGGCGGATCGACAATTCGCAAGGTGGGGTCACGGTTAATGCTGCTTTCACGACTTAAGGCGGCGGGACGGGCCGCCGCCTTAGGCACGTGGACGCAAAAATGAAATAGGCTTGCCCTAGCGCAGCACGCCCGATGCGGTAGGCAGCACCGGCGGCGGCGCCTCATCGCCCAGCCCCTGCAGCAGGTCGATCTCGATCGTGCGGCACATGGCGTCGAGCGGCAGATCGTGGATCGTGTTCGAGAAGGGGTCGACCAGATCCTCGCCAATGGCCAGCACCGCCAGAAACATCACGCCCGCCACCGTCGAGCCAAGCGGCGTTGCCGGCCCCAGCGCCTCGACCAGGCCGAAGGGCAGCAGGATGCAGAACAGATGCGTGAAAACCATGGGAAACACGCGGAATTGCGCGGGCAAGGGCGTGTTCTTCAGTCGCTCCATGCCGCCCTGGGCATTGGCGATGTCGATCAGCACGCTCTCGATCTGGGCCTGCTGGATGGTGTCGATCATGCCATCGGTGCGCGCCTGCGAAACCAGCGCGCCGGTGCCATCCAGAATGGCGTTGGCGGTGTTGGCGCGGGCCGATGCGGGGGCAATCTCGCCCTCGGGCAGGCCGCGCAGCGTCTCAGGCGTGATGGGCAGGCGGCGCAACTGGTGGCGCAGCGCATTCACATAGGCGATCTGGCGCAGCACGATGGCCCGGCGCAAGGGCTGCGAGCGCGAATCGCCCGCGGGCAGGAAATTGGCCGCCCAGCGCGCCACATTGCGGTTGGCGTTGATCATCAGCCCCCACATACCCCGCCCTTCCCACCAGCGGTTATAGGCAGATGTGCTGCGGAACCCCAGAATGAGCGCCACCGCGCTGCCGAACAGGGTAAGCGGCAGGCTGGGCGCGGAAAAGGGCAGGTAATAATAGGCAACGGTGACGATCACGTCCCACACGAACAGCAAGGCCAGCGGGCGCTTGATCTCGTCGATGATCTTCTGGAAACCGGAATGGGTAGGCACGATCATGGGCAACAGGTCCGATGGTTGGGATCAGGCAGATGGCAAGGCGGACGGGCGCTTAGCCGCCGTGCCCGCTCCACAAGCTGATCGAGGTGCCGGTGGCCGGGCGCACGTGCAGCCCCTCCATCCGGTCGATGGCCACCAGAAACGCCAGAACCGCCAGCGCCACCAGCGCCAGCGTCATCACGCCGCGCCGCCGCGACGCTGCCGGGCCAGCGGCCCCTCCGCGCAGGAAAGCGACGCCACGCGGGCGGGTCTTGGGGTCATCGGTCATCAGGCAACTCCTTTCAGGCGCGAAGCTGGCCATGAGTGGCCACTGGCCGCCACAGGGCGGTGGTTCGGGCGAACAGCGGCAAGATGGGAGAACGACGTTTCTGGCAAATTTGGATTTGGTAACAAAATGTTTCTGCGCCGCACAAGCGGTTGTGCAGTGCAATAAAACCGCTCAGCCGAGCGGGCCAAACGGCCAAAAACCCTGCTCCCGACATGGGACGCAGGGCTGAGCAGATTGCGAAGGGTTGCCCCGCTCAGGGCTTGAGGCTGGCGATGAAGGAGGCCATTTCGGCCGGGCTGACGGCGCCGTCGCGGTTGGCGTCGGCCTGGGCGAAGGCGCGGTCGAGCCAGCCTTGCGGATCTGCCGGGGTTG
>DATMUT010000622.1:0-3062 GCA_035563755.1 Novosphingobium sp. | reverse complement strand
AAGCCGCAACTGGGGCGGCAGGGCGATGGCCAGATGTACGGCAAGGGGCTGGGCGGATCCTCGGCGGTCAACGGCACGTGGTATCTGCGTGGCATGCCGCGCGACTATGACAGCTGGCGCGACATGGGCTTTCCCGAATGGAACTGGGCCGAGATCGAGCGCTGCTATCAGTGGATGGAAAACTATCGCGCGCCCGGCGCTCACCCCTCGCGCGGGCGGGATGGCGCCTTGCAGATCACCCAGTCTGAACATGCCTCTCCGGTATTCAAGGCGCTGGCGGCGGCGGCCAAAACGTTCCGCGTGCCGTGGCTCGAGGATATCAACGCGCCCAACACGCAAGGCATTGGCCGCAGCCAGTACACCGTTTCGCGCAAAGGCCAGCGCGCCAGCGCCTACGAGGCATTTCTGGCGCCGGTCCTGGCGCAGCGCCCCAATCTGACGATTGCCACGCATACGCTGGTGCGGCGCATCGTGGTCGAGAACGGGGGGGCATGCGCGATCGAATGCGAAAAGGATGGCCAGACGGTCACCTATGCCGCCACACGCGAGATCGTGGTTGCGGCGGGCGTGTACAATTCGCCGGCAATCCTGCAACGCAGCGGCATTGGCGATACCGCTCAGCTCGAGGCGTTGGGCATTGCGCCAGTGGCACACCTGCCGGCGGTGGGGCGCAATCTGTGTGACCATCAAATGGTGACGATCAGCTATGATCTGCACAATCATCCCGGCATCAACCGCGAATATGTGGGCTGGCGGCTGTATAAAAACGCCCTGCGCTATTTTGCCACGCGGCGCGGGCCGCTGGCGCGGGTGGGCTTGCCGCTCACCATGCTGTGGTCGAGCCAGGGCGATGACAGCTGGCCCGATTTCCAGCTGGCGGCGGCGCCTTTCGCGATGCGATCGAGCAAGGAGATGAAGACCGAGCCGGGCCGCGGGCCGATCACTGCCCGGCCGGGCATTACCTTCTCGGGTTTCTATCTGCGCCCCAAAAGCCGGGGCAGCGTGGCCATCACCAGCACCGATCCGGCAGCGCCGCCGCTGGTCGATGCCGGTTGGTGGACCGATATGGAGGACCAGACCCGTCAGGTCGAATTGCTCAAGGCGCTGCGCCGCTGGGCCGCCGCGCCCGAATTGAGCCGATTTGTTGGCGAGGAACGCGTGCCCGGCGCTGCCATCCAGTCGGACGAGGCCATTGTCGAGGAGCTGAAATGGATGCTCAGCCCCGGCCTGCACGGCACCGGCACGTGCCAGATGGGGCACGATGCGCAGACCAGCGTGGTCGACAGCCGCGCGCGGGTGCACGGCATCGGGCATCTGCGGGTGGTCGATTGCTCGATCATGCCGACCACGGTTTCGGGCAACACCAATGGCCCGGCCATGGCCATCGCCGCGCGCGCGGCCGAACTGATATTGGCCGATAACGCTTGATGCGGCGGAAGGGGAGGGCGCTGGCCCTCCTCTTGTGACCGGCTTCACAGGGCTGGCGCGACGCATTGGTCGATGGCCCGGCGCTCGGCGATGCGGCGCGATCCCACCGCCCGACAATCGCGGTTGGACACGGTACCAGACCCGATGATGGTGCCTGCGCACAGGTCGCGCGTGCCGTTGTCGAGTGTCGCCAGCGTCATCGCTCAATTCCCGTCGGTAATCAGGGTGCCGCCATCGACAACCAGGGTTTGGCCGGTGATAAACCCCGCGCCCGGCCCGGCCAGAAACAGCGCTGCCGAGGCGACTTCGCCAGGCAGGCCGATGCGCCGCAAAGGCGTCAGCGAGAGGCGCCGATCGCTGGCCTGGGGGTTGGCCAGAATAGCGTCGGCCCAGCCGGTGGCGATCAGGCCGGGCGCAATGGCATTGGCGCGCACGCCCTTTGGCCCCCATTCCACCGCCAGATTGCGCGCCAGCTGGATCAGCGCGGCCTTGGTCAGGCCATACAGGCCAACCCCGGCATTGCCGCGCAGGCCCGCGATCGAGGCGGTGAGCACGATGGAGCCGCCCTTGCCGCTTGCCGCCATCCGGGGGGCGATCCGGCTGGTCAGCTGCAGCGCGTGGTTCAGATTGACCGAAAACAGCGTGTCACGCGCCGCGGCATCGGCTGTGTGCATCGGGCCGAAATGGCCCGATATGCCCGCATTGCACACCAGCACATCGACAGGCCCGGCCACTTGCTGGGCATCGTCTGCCAGCGCGTCGAGTTGTTCGCTCTGGCCGACATCGCAGGGCATGGCCCAGGCGCTTGCGCCCCTTTCGCGCAGGGCGGCAGCGGCGATCTGGCAGGCTGCCTCATCGTTGCTGGTCAGCACCAGCCGGGCGCCCGCCGTGGCAAAGGCTTCGACCATTGCGCTGCCGATGCCGCCTGTGGCGCCGGTGATCAGCACGGTTTTGCCCGACAGGCCAAACAGGGCTTCGAGCGTCATGGCAGTGCCTTTCGTATCAGTTCCGCGATCGTGCCGTCATGCGCAAAGCCCAGCGCCTGCGCCGCGGGCGTGGCCAGCGGAGGCAGTGCGCCGAAATGGGCCTCGAGCGCAGGGTCGGGGTCATAGCTGACAAGGTCCTCGCGCCCGTATAGCGCTGCGACCAGCTCGGCCGCCGAAACGCGCAGCGCCGGCAAGGTCAGCGCCCGCCCGTCGGTGGCGCCGAGGAAAGCGGCATGGACGAGATTTTGCGCGGCCTGCCGGGCCGACATCAGCCACATCGTCGCCTTTGGCGAGACCGGCATGGTGAAGGGCTCGGCCGCGCGCGCGGCGCTGAAGATGTCGCTCATGAACGCCGATTTCAGCCCCACATTGCCGCGTGGCCGCGCAACGATGCCCGGCAGGCGCAGCGCGATGCCCGAAACCCTGCCTCTGCGGTGAAAGTCCTGCAGGGCAATCTCGACCATCCGCTTGTGAGCGCCATAGATCATGGCCGGTTCGGGCACGGTTTGATCGTCGACCGGGCTGGTCGTCTGGCCAAAAACGGCGATCGAACTGGCATAGACGAACCGGCTTGCGGTCTCGCGGCGGTCGAGCGCTTCGAGCAGGCACAGCGTGGCGTCGACATTGACCCGGCGCGAGAGGGCCGGG
>DATMUT010000621.1:0-4355 GCA_035563755.1 Novosphingobium sp. | reverse complement strand
GGCCTGCGTTTCGCTGGCGGCGATGACGGCATCGGCCAGCAGGCCGGCCTCGAAGGCATCGGCCAGCATGGTTTCGACCCGCTCGGCCAGCGTGTCGGCGCCGGCGGCATCGGCCACCACCTCGATCAGCGCATACCAGGGCTGGCGCGGGCTGAGCGGGGCGCGCATGTCGGGCGCATAGTCCAGCACGGCGTCAAGGCTGGGGTCGGCCACCACCTCGAAGCCCTCGAGCGCCTCGCCCACGGCGCCCTCGCAGTGAAGCATGAGCGCGCGGGCGGCCTGAATGCTCTCGACGCCGGCCCAGACCACGCGGCGCTGGGCAACGGCGGGCAGCAGGCGCAGCGTGGCGGCGGTCACGATGCCCAGCGTGCCCTCCGAGCCGATGAAGAGCTGCTTCTGGTCAAAGCCGCGATTGTCCTTTTTCAGCGGGGTGAGGGCGCTGAACACCTCGCCGCTGGCCAGCACCGCCTCGAGGCCCAGGACCTGCGCGCGCATGTTGCCGTGGCGCAGCACCTGCGTGCCGCCGGCATTGGTGGCGATCAGCCCGCCCACCGTTGCCGACCCCTTGCCCCCCAGCGTGAGCGGAAAGCGCAGGCCCTGCGCCTCGGCCGCCTCGTGCAGGTTTTGCAGCACGACACCGGCCCCGCACGTGACCTGCCGGGCGTCGGCATCGATCGGCCCGATGGTGTTCAGCCGCCGCAGCGAAAGCAGCAGCGAATGGCCCCCGGCATCGGGCGTGGCCCCGCCCGACATGCCCGAATTGCCCCCCTGCGGCACGACGGTTACGCCATATTGCACGCACAGGCGCATCAGCGCGGATACCTCGACGGTGCTGGCCGGGCTGGCCAGCGCCAGCGCGCGGCCGGTGTAGCGCCCGCGCCAGTCGGTCAGCCAGGGGGCCATCAGGTCGGCGTCGCCTGTCAGCCCGCGCGGCCCCAGCAGGGCAGCCGCAGCAGCAAGGAATCCGGCCGCGTCAGCAGGCGCTGCGGCGGCAAAATGGGGAGATGGCTGGGGATGTGTGGTCATGCCGCCAGCCTATGCCACAGGCAGTGTGTCCTGGCCAACACAGGCTGCCGGCAATGGGGCGCCGCGAATAAGGGGCGCGAAAAATCAGGTTAAGGAGCAGTTCAAACTGTGGCGGTAATGTGGCACGTGCGACTGGGGAAAAACGAATGAGGTTGATCGGCGCGTGCGCGAGGCACGGGCCGGATGCTGGCGATGATGCGTTCTTGGATCCTGTCTTTGCTCGCGGGGGGCGCCCTGGCGGGGTGTGTGGCTGGCGCGTTTGCTCTTGGGGGCGCGGCCGGGGCTGCCTTGCCGTTGCCTGCGCAACCGCCCGCGCCCTTGTCGCATCCAGGCGACGGGCAAGCCTTGCCCGACGCATTGTCGCCCGATGTCGCCCGTCAGGTACGGATAGATCAGCGCCTCTCGATCCGCATTTCGCCCGGCTCGGCGGTGCTGCCCCCCGGCGTCATCATCGAGCTTGAGCAGGAGGAGCGCCCCTCGCGCGTGGAGCAGCGCAAGATCGCCAAGTGCCTGCCGGTCAACATGATCGCTGGTGTGCAGAGCGGGCGGGGCAATCAGCTGATCCTGTTCCTGCGCGACAACCACGTGGTGGCAGCCGCGCTCGACAAGTCGTGCCGGGCGCAGGACTTCTACTCCGGCTTCTATCTGGAAAAGAATGCCGACGGGCAGGTGTGCGTAGGACGCGACAAATTGCAGTCGCGCAGCGGCGCAAATTGCGCGATTCGCAGCTGGCGCGGGCTGGTTGATGCCGTCCCGCGCCGATTTCCTTGACTTTTGCACGCGAATTTGGCTAACGCGCTTGGCCCGCGTTGCCAAATCGGGTGAGGCAACGATTTGCGCCCCAGCCCCCGGGTATGGCTGAGGTCGAACCTTTTCGGATTATCACAAAAGCTATGAGTTTCGCCGATCTCGGCCTGTCCGACGAATTGCTGCGCTCGGTTACCAGCGCCGGCTATGACACGCCAACGCCTATTCAGGCGCAGGCTATTCCGCCTGTGCTCATGATGCGCGACCTGATCGGTATTGCCCAGACGGGCACCGGCAAGACCGCCAGCTTTGTGCTGCCCATGATCGACATTCTGGCGCATGGCCGCCGGCGTGCGCGCATGCCGCGCAGCCTGATCCTCGAGCCGACGCGCGAATTGGCGGCCCAGGTGGCCGAGAATTTCGAGAAATACGGCAAGAACCACGACCTCAAGATGGCGCTGCTGATTGGCGGCGTGCAGATGGGCGATCAGATCAAGGCGCTCGAGGAGGGCGTTGACGTGCTGATCGCGACGCCGGGCCGGCTGATGGACCTGTTCGAGCGTGGCAAGATCATGCTCATGGGGTGCAACCTGCTCGTCATCGACGAGGCGGATCGCATGCTCGACATGGGTTTCATCCCTGACATCGAGACGATCTGCTCGAAGCTGCCGACCCAGCGTCAGACGCTTTTGTTCAGCGCGACCATGCCGCCGCCGATCAAGAAGCTGGCCGACCGCTTCCTGAGCAATCCGAAGTATATCGAGGTTGCCCGCCCGGCCAGCACCAATACCAATATTGCCCAGCACAAGGTGAAATGCGGCGCGCGCAACAAGCGCGAAGTGCTGCGCCACCTGCTGCGCACCGACAATGTTACCACCGCGATCATCTTCGCCAACCGCAAGACCACCGTGCGCGAACTGGCCAAGAGCCTGAAGCGCCACGGTTTCTCGGCGGGCGAAATTCATGGCGACATGGACCAGCCGCAGCGTCTGGCCGAATTGCAGCGCTTCAAGGATGGCGACATCAACATCCTGTGCGCCTCGGACGTTGCCGCGCGCGGCCTCGACGTGAAGGGGGTGAGCCATGTGTTCAACTTCGACACGCCCTGGCACCCGGACGATTACGTGCACCGCATTGGCCGCACCGGGCGCGGTGGCGCTTCGGGCCGGGCCTTCACGCTGTTCACCAGCGATGATGCCGAGGCGATCGAGAATGTCGAGAAGCTGACCGGCGGCGCGATCCCCGAGATCACCATCGACATTGGCGTCGAGGACAAGGAAGCCGACCGGCGCGAGAAGAAGCCGGCAAGCAAGACGCCTGCCAAGGAAGAACGCGCGGGCAGGGCCCGTGGCGGCGAGAAGCCGGCCGAGAAGGTCGAGGCCAAGCCTGCCCGTGGCGGCACGGCCAAGGCTGCCCGCGGCAATACCGCCAAGCCTGCTGCCGAAGCACCGGTGCGCGCCGAGAAGGCCGAAGCCCGCAAGCCCGAGCGCCATGCCGCGCCGCGCGTTCAGGATGAGCGCCCGCGTCAGGATACACGCGGTGACCGGCGCGAGCGTCAGGGCCGCTGGCGTGACAATGATCCGCCCTCGAAGGCGGGTGAATGGAATGGCCCGATCCCCGAGTTCCTGCTCGTTTCGGCTTTGAACTGAGCTGGCTGGCGCGCATCGCCGCGCCAGTTATTTGAGCCTATCGCCTGCTGCTGCCGCGCGGCAGCAGGTGCACCGGCACGCGCTGCTTCTCGTTCGGCTTGTCGGCAATGACCGAGAGCAGGCGGTCGACCAGCATGGTGCCCGCCGCCTCGAAATCCGGCTCGACCGAGGAGAGCGGCGGGGCCGAGTGCGCGCCGGCGCGAATGCCGTCAAAGCCCATCAAACCCACCTGCTCGGGCACCGAAATGCCCTGTTCGCGCAGCACCCGCAGCGCGCCCAGCGCAATCTCGTCGCAGCAGGCAAAGATCGCGTCGAATGGCTCGCCCGAGCGGATCAGTTGCACGGCGGCGCGGCGCCCTTGCTCGTCGCGGCTGTAGCCTTCCTCGAAAGTGACGAGGCGCGGGGGCAGTCCTGCTGCCTCCATCCGCGCGGCATAGCCTTCATAACGCTCCCAGAACTGGCGCTGCGCCGATGCTTCCGAGGCGATGCACACGATGCGCTTGTAGCCCGAATCGATAAGGTGGCCCGTTGCCGTTTCGGCCCCGCCGTGATTGTCCGAACGGATCCAGTCCAGATCCTCGTGCGGCGAGCCCCAGCACACCATATGCGCGCCGTCCTGCGCCAGCCTGTGGAAGTAATCCCAAGCCTCGCGGTTCTCGCTGGTGCCGATGATGATCATGCCATCGGCCTTGCGCTGTTCCTGGTACAGGCCCCACAAATGGTCGGGCGCGCCCTGGAAAGTCACCAGCGTTTCGTGTCCACGGCGCGAGGCCGCGGCGCACACGCTGCCCAGCAGGGAGTAGTGGAAAGGATTGAAATCCTTGATATCCTGGTTGGGCCGGCAGATCACTACCACCGCCAGCGTGCCGGTCTTGCCGGTGCGCAGACGCGCGGCATTCTCGTCCACATGATAGTTCAGCTTGGCAGCGGCGG
>DATMUT010000620.1:0-10865 GCA_035563755.1 Novosphingobium sp. | reverse complement strand
GGCCGCCGCGCACCAGCGCCACCGTCATCGAACGCACGAACATGGCGCCAATACCAAGCCCCAGCGCGATAAGCAGGATGTCGTTGGTAATGGCAAAGGCCCCGATCACCCCGTCGAACGAGAAGGAGGCGTCGAGGAACTCGAGATAGACGAAGGCGGCCACACCCGAGCGCACGATCTTGCCGCTCTCATCGGCATCGCCGCCCATGAAATCGCCAAACAGTTGCACCAGGAAATAGGTGGCAACGCCCGCAAAGCCCGCGGCCAGAAAAGTGACCTGTTCGGGCCGGCCCAGCAGGAACGACAGGCCAAACAGCACCACCGCCGTAACCAGATAAGGCGCCAGCGGCAGGCGCGCGAAAAGCGAAAGCGGCTTTTCGACAAAGCCGATCCACAAATGCTCGCGGTCCTCGTCGAAGAAGAAGCTGAGGCCCACCAGCATGAGGAACGCCCCGCCAAAGCCCGAAATGCCGATATGCGCGCCCGTCACGATGGCTTCATAGCGGGCATGGTCGGTGATCGCGATGCGCGCAGCCTCCCATGGCGTGACCATGGCCGCCACCGACACGATGAGGATGGGGAAAATGACCCGCATGCCAAACACCGCCACGATCACGCCCCAGGTCAGGAAGCGGCGCTGCCACTTCTCGTCCATGTCCTTGAGGATCGAGGCGTTGACCACCGCATTGTCGAGGCTGAGCGAGGTTTCCATGACGCCCAGCACGCCCGCGATGAACACCATCGAGAGCGCGGAGCCGATCTGCCCCGTCTCGGCAAAGCCGAGAATGCCGGCAAGGACAAGGCATACGATCGTAAAGACGATCGAGCCGCGAAAGGCCTGCATGACTATTCCCCCTGTACGATGCCCTGGGCGCGATCGCCCGAAAAACAGTGTCAGGCCAGCGCTCTACAGGATATGCGCGGCCTCGCCCACCAGATCTTGCACCGTGCGCCCGTTGGTGCGGTGGCCAATCGCCCTGAAGCGCCATTCGCCCCCCGCGCGCGACAGGCACGAGAGGATAAGCCCCGTGTGCTGGCCACTGTCGGAAATGCCGAAACGGGCCAGTTCGCGCCCCGTGACATTGTCGACCACGCGGCCATAGGCGTTCTCGACCTTGTCGAAGGTCTGCCCGCGAAAACTGTTCACCGTCAGCACCACATGCTCGACATCGGCCGGCAGGCGGGTCAGGTCGATGACGATCGCCTCGTCATCCCCCTCGCCCTCGCCGGTCAGATTGTCGCCAGTGTGGCGGATCGCCCCGTCGCGGCTGACCAGCTGGCGAAACCACACCGTGTCGAGGGCATGCCCCTGCCGGTCATACACGATCGCCGAAGCATCGAGATCGATGCTGGGGGCAGCGCCGCCAAACAGCGCGCTCAGCAGGCCGCGCGGCCTGGCCACGTCCCAGCCCACGCCCAACGTAACAGTTGCCAGCCCCGCGCCAGATTGCTTGGCCAGACTTACAGCCTGATTTTTGGAAAGCGATACCGACATCTCGATCATTGACCTCAATACATCGCCGCCGTCCTGGCAGGCTTTGTTTCAGATAATACTGTTTTTTGGAAATTCTATCCTTTAACAAACACCTGCCATCATTTTTTCACAGCCGCCCGTCGTACTTGCGCAGGTTCATAGCCGGCCTTGCTGCTTGCCGCCCCCACTGGCGGGCGGGCGCCGGCGCTGCTAGCGTCAGGCCATGCATACTCCCCCTCCCTGCGACCCCATGCCCGCGCTCGCCCCCGTTTCGGACCAGACCCTGACGCGCAAGGACATCGCCGCCCTTGCCGGCGCGCAGGTGCTGATCGGGTGCGATCTGCAGGAGGCTGACCTTTCGGGGCTGGACCTGGCGGGCTGGCGGTTCGAGCGGTGCAGCCTGCGCGAGGCGAACCTGTCGGGCGCGAAGCTGGAAGGCAGCATCTGGCAATCCTGCCGCGGCGCGCTGGCCAACTTTACCGGCTGCGACCTGTCCGAGGCCAGCTTTGCCGCGAGCGACTTCAACAACGCCAGCTTCCGGCGCGCCTCGCTCGAGGAGGCGCGTTTTGCCGGCTGCAAGCTGACCGGGGCCGACTTTTCCGAAGTCAGGGCGATCACCCTGCATTTTGAGGAAACGCTGCTGGTCAACGCCAGGCTGGCGGGGCGCTCGTTCAGGAAGACCCGGCTGGTACGGGTCGATTTCGCCCAGGCGGACCTGCGCAAATGCGATTTCCGCATGGCCATTTTCGAGGCCTCGAGCCTGCGCGATGCGTGGGTCGATGCGGCCCTGTTCGAGGGCGCAGACCTGCGCGGCGCCGACCTTGGCGGGGTGCGGCTGGGCGATGCCTCGCGCTTTCGCGGCGCCACCATCTCGCGCGAGCAGGCAGCGCAATTGCTGGCGGAAGTGGGCCTGAACGTCCGCTAAGCCCCGGCGCAAGGCCGCCCCGGCACGCCATTTCCCCAGCAGCACACAGGCCCTGACAGGTGCCGGATCGGGAGCGTTTCGCGCGCCCGTTTCAAACGCGATTGACGCGCCGATTTAGGAAGTATACTTCTTATTTCATCGCAAACAGGCCCGGTTGCGCGGACACCCCGGCCAGAGAGGACAAATCCATGCAAT
Organism: Novosphingobium sp.; assembly: GCA_035563755.1. Classification (GTDB taxonomy): domain Bacteria; phylum Pseudomonadota; class Alphaproteobacteria; order Sphingomonadales; family Sphingomonadaceae; genus Novosphingobium. The sequence continues at coordinate 8,271 of DATMUT010000620.1, read as the reverse complement.
TTCACATGAATGGCTTTCGGACAGGTGATCCGGCCATCTCCGACTCGCAGGCGCAGCCGCGCGCCGATGCCCCGGTCGATGTCCTGATCGTGGGCTGCGGCCCGGCCGGCCTCACGCTGGCGGCCCAGCTCGCCCGCTTCCCCTCGATCCGCACAAAGATCATCGAGCGCAAGAGCGGCCCCCTCGAACTGGGGCAGGCCGATGGCATTGCCTGCCGCACGATGGAAATGTTCAACGCCTTCGGTTTTGCCGAAAGGGTCGAGAAAGAGGCCTATTGGGTTAACGAAACCACCTTCTGGAAGCCGTCGGACAGCGACGGGCAGACCATCATGCGCCACGGCCGCATTGCCGATACCGAGGAAGGCCTGTCGGAATTTCCGCATGTGATCCTCAATCAGGCGCGGGTGCACGATTTCTATCTCGAAGCCATGCGCAACGCCCCCACCCGTCTTGAACCCGACTATGGCATGGGCTTTCTCGACGTGACGATGCCGCAAGACCCCGAGGGGCTGCTCACCGTGCGGCTGCAGCCGGTGGACAGCCAGGGCGATGACGGCATCGAGACCGTGCAGTGCCGCTATCTGGTGGGCTGCGATGGCGCGCGCAGCGCCGTGCGCAAGGCGATCGGCAGCGAGCTGCACGGGGAATCGGCCAATCAGGCATGGGGCGTCATGGACGTGCTGGCCTATAGCGACTTCCCCGACATCCGCCTGAAAACCGCCATCCATTCGGCCGATCAGGGCAACATGCTCATCATCCCGCGCGAAGGCGGCTATCTGGTCCGGCTGTATATCGAGCTGGACAAGCTGGCGCAGAACGAGCGCGTTTCGGCCAGGAACATCGATCAGGCGCAATTGATCGCGGCAGCCCGGCGCATCCTTCACCCCTATGTGCTCGACGTGAAGGAGGTGGCGTGGTGGTCGGTCTACGAGATCGGCCAGCGCCTGACCGACAAGTTCGACGATGTGCCCAAGGGGCAGGAAGGTAGCCGGTTGCCTCGCGTGTTCATCGCCGGCGATGCCTGCCACACCCACAGCCCCAAGGCCGGACAGGGCATGAACGTCTCGATGCAGGACACCTTCAACCTGGGCTGGAAACTGGGCGCGGTGCTGACCGGGCTGGCCGAGCCATCGCTGCTGCACAGCTATTCGGCCGAGCGGCAGGCCATCGCGCAGGAACTGATCGACTTCGACCGCGAGTTCGCCCGCATGTTCAGCGCCCGGCCCAAGACATCGGCGCAGGACGAAGGCGTCGATCCGGCCGAATTCCAGCGCTATTTCGTCAAGGCAGGCCGTTTTACCGCCGGCACCGCCACCCACTATGCGCCTTCAGCACTGACGGGCGGCGCGCAGCACCAGAAACTGGCCACAGGGTTCGAGGTGGGCATGCGCTTTCACTCGGCGCCGGTCATTCGCCTGGCCGATGCCAAGCCCATGCAGCTGGGCCATGTGGCCGAAGCCGATGGCCGCTGGCGCCTCTATCTGTTTGCCGATCGCAGCGGCCTTGCCCCTGCCTCGCGCCTTCACCAGCTCTCCGCCTTCCTTGGGCAGGATGCCGCCTCGCCCATCCTGCGCCACACCCCGCCCGGCGCCGACATCGATGCGCTGTTCGATGTGCGCTGCATCCTGCAGCAATCGCACCGGGCGCTCTCGATGGATGAGCTGCCCGACCTGCTGTGGCCGCGCAAGGGCAAGCTGGGCCTGCGCGACTACGAAAAGGCCTTCTGCATCGACCCGCGCGCGGGCGACATCTTCCTGCACCGCGGCATCGACCGCGACCTTGGCTGCATGGTCGTGGTCAGGCCCGACCAATATGTGGCGCAGGTCCTGCCGCTCGATGCGCATGCCGCGCTAAGCGCCTATTTTGCCGCCATTCTGGTGGATCAGGCAAGCCGCGACGCCTGACCGGCCTTGAGCTCATGGCGCCCTTCGCCCAAAGTGGCGCCATGAGCGATCTGGAAACATTACCCGGCCACCTGATCAGGCGCCTGCAGCAGATTTCGGTGGCCCGCTTCACCTCGCGCATGGCCGAGGCGGGGCTGGACCTGACCTCGGTGCAATATGCCGCCATGCTGACCCTGCGCGATCATGCCGGGCTTGACCAGCAAACGCTGGCGGGCCTCATCGCCTATGACCGGGTGACCATTGCCGGGGTGATCGACCGGCTGGTGCAAAAAGGCTTTGTCAGCCGCGAAACCAGCGCTGTCGACCGCCGCGCCCGCCTGCTGGCGCTGACCGGGCCGGGCCACACCGCGCTCGATCAGGCCGAGAGCTGGGTGATGCGCGTACAGGAGGACATTGTCTCGCCGCTCTCGACCAGGGAACGCGCGACGTTCCTGCAATTGCTGCGCAAGGCCACGCAGGAGGGCAACGAAATGAGCCGCGCCCCCCTGCGCAAGGCCATCGCCCCGCGCGCCAAACCTGCCAAAAGCTGAAGATCGCGCCCTTATGAAGCGGCGCGATCAAAGGCCCTGAACCGCGCCAGCATGTCGCGAAAGGTCAGCCCGGCGTCGATCTGCGTGTAGACCCGCATGGGCCGACCATCGGCCCGCGCGGCATAGCTGCCATCGGCCATCAGGCGGGGCGTGGGCATCGCCACATAGCGGCTCGAGGACGGGTCGGGCTGCATCGGCGGCAGCAAGGCGCTCAGCGTCACCAGCGGGCTGTCGCCCAGCACATAGGTTTCGGTGGGCGCGGGCAAGGGCACGCCGGGAATTTTGGCGAACATCTCGGGCACGGCATCCACCCTGGCCTTGAGCCAGGCGCCCAGAGGGCCGCCAGCGCCCAGTTCGGCCAGCTCGGCGTTCGAAAACAGCATCTGGCGATAGGCGTCGGACGGCACCTGCCAGATCTCGATATCGCTCTCGTTGAAGATGACCTGCGCCGCGACCGGGTCGATCGAGAAGTTGAATTCCGGCTCGACCGGTCGGGCGCCGGGCTGGTCGACCGGGTTGCCAAGGCCAGGGTGCGTGTTGCCGCCAATCCAGATCAGCCTGAGCCGCCGCCCGATGCGCGGCTCGGCCAGCCAGGCCAGCGCCAGATCGGTGAGACCGGCGCCAGCGGCATACAGCAGCGGCGCCCCGGCATCCTCGCGCATGGCCTCGCGTACAATGGCCGCCGAGGCTGCGCTGGCCTTCCATGCGGCGCGCGAAGCGATCGGCGTCTCGGCTCCGGCAATGGGGCGATGCTGGCCATCAAGGCGCATGAGCGCCAGCAATTCGCGCGCCCTGGCAGCGGCATCCTGCGCATCATGCCCGCTGCTGAAGCCGCCCGGCAAATGCGACCCGATAATCAGCGGGATCGCGAGCGAGGGGCACAATACATGATGCGCCAGCTGGAAGAGTCCGTCGGGGTCGCCGGCATAATCATTGTCGAGAATGACCCGCGCCTGCACCGTACGCGCCCCGCCCGCCGCCCAGGCATGACCTGCAAGACCCGCCGCTACAGCCGCTGCCGCGCCGGCAAATCGCCTGCGATCCATATTGAAGGCCACACCTCTCTCCTCGCCATGATTTTGCCGAGGTTTTCGGGATTTGCGGCATCAGCGTCAAATCGTGAAATCTTGCGAAGGCATAGGTGCCGGTTATGGCACCAGCGCAATCGCTTGCGTGCTTTCGCGCAGCACCAGCCTGTGACCAAGCGCAACCGAGCGCGCGCTCTCCACCTTGCCGCTCAGAATATCGAGCAGCACTCCAACCATTGCGCGCCCCATTTCAACCATGGGCTGGTGAATGGTAATGGGCCGCGGATAGCTGACACTGGCATAGCGGGTATCGTCAAAACCGGCGACCGAGACGTCGCGCGGGCACACCAGCCCCCTTTCCCAGATGGCCGCTCGCGATCTGCCGCATGGCCTTTATGCCACTTGTCGATAGCCATTATCGACAGGTGCCATATTGTAATCATGGCATTTTCGCCCTTCAATAGATAATCTCAACCCACGAGATTGAGTTTTGACCTGTTTACGCCAATAGGCCCTTTGCCGGGGCAATGGCGGACTGGGTCATCAGCCACAGAACAAGGGGAGGTGCTTTAAATGAAGGTATTCGGACTAAAGGCTGGCGCAAGCCTGCTGGCCCTGAGCGCGCTCATGTTGCCACAAATCGGCAGGGCGGAAGAGGCCCAGCCCGCCGCCGCCGACATCATCGTGACGGGCACCCGCGTCAAGGGCGTACACGCGGCCGACAGCACCGCGCCGGTGCAGATCGTGGGCGCCAGCACTTTCGAGAAAGTGGGCCAGGCCGACCTGACGCAGGGGCTGCAACAGAACCTGCCTTCTTTCACCGCCCAGTCGCTGGGGGGCGACACGGGCAACTTCACCCTGTCGGCCGCGCTGCGCGGGCTTAGCCCCAACCACACGCTGGTGCTGGTCAACGGCAAGCGGCGCCACCCCACGGCCAACCTTCAGGCCTCGCCCGGCTCGGGCCTGTATCAGGGCGCGGCCTCGGTCGACCTGAACCTGATCCCGGTCAGCGCCATCGACCACGTCGAGGTGCTGCAGGATGGCGCCGCCGCGCAATATGGCACCGATGCGATTGCGGGCGTCATCAACATCATCCTGAAGAAGGGCACGCAGGGCGGTTCCTTCACCAGCACCATCGGCCAGTATTACAAGGGCGACGGCAAATCGGGCGATGTGCAGCTGAACTATGGCTTCAAGCTAGGCGCGAACGGCTATTTCAACGTGACGGGCGAGGCGCGGCTGCATGACTACAGCCAGGTCGGCGGCATGGACTATCGCGCGGTCAACCCCGACGGCACGGTCAAATCAGGGCTGAGCGCGCTCAATGCCGCAGGCGTCGCGGGCGCCTCGGGCTTCCCCTATGTCAACAAGGCGATCGGTGACGCGCTCTATCGCGTGTATAATGTGATGTTTAACGCCGGCTACGATCTGGGCGGCGGCACGCAGCTCTACAGCTTCGGCAGCTACAGCCACCGCTATGGCAGCGCCTATCAGAACTATCGCCTGCCCAGCGCCGTGACCAAGACCGTCGATGGCCAGACCACCGCGCTCTATCCCAACGGCTTCAGCCCGCGCGAGGCGTTCTACGAGGATGATTTCTCGATCACGGGCGGGCTGCGCGGCGATCTGGCCGGCTGGTCGTGGGATGTGTCCTCGACCTATGGGCGCAACATGGCCAGCATCTGGACGCGGGATTCGGCCAATGCCTCGCTCTATGCCGACACCGGATCGACGCCGACGAATTTCTATGATGGCCGTTTCAGCGCCTCGCAATGGACCACCAACCTGGATCTCAGCCGCAAGGTCGAGATCGGCCTTGCCGGGCCGCTGAACATCGCGGGCGGCGCCGAATATCGCCGCGACACCTATGCCATCGGCCAGGGCGATGCCGCCTCGATCTACAAGGAGGGCGGACAGGGCTTCCCCGGCTTCCAGCCCAGCGACGCTGCCACCCATGCGCGCAGCAACGTGGCCGGCTACATCGACCTTGCCGCCGAGATCGTGAAGGGCCTGCGCACCGATCTGGCCGGCCGCATCGAACATTACAGCGACTTTGGCACAACCGCCGTGTGGAAGGCGAACGCGCGCTACGACTTCAGCCCCGCCTTTGCGCTGCGCGGCACGGTCAGCACCGGCTATCGCGCGCCAACCCTGGCCGAGCAGTATTATTCGGCCACCACCCTGACGCCCAACTACGCCATCGTGCAGCTGCCGGTAAACTCGGCAGCGGCCGCCGCGGCAGGCTTCAGCCAGCTCAAGCCCGAGAAGTCGCGCAACCTCAGCTTTGGCGCGATCATTCACCCGGCGCCCAATCTGGTCATCACCATCGATGCCTACCAGACCATCATCCGCAACCGCATTCTGGCCACCGGCTATCTGCTGGGTCAGGTCGGCTCGACGGTGGTGTCGCAAGGGGTGCTCGACGCCATCAGCCAGCATGGCAACGTGCTGGGGCCAAACCTTGGCTATGTGGCGATGATGCTGTTCACCAATGCCGCCGACACCCGCACGCGCGGGCTGGATGCCACCGTGACCTATGATTCCGCGCTGGGCGACTGGGGCCGGGCCAACTGGTCGCTGGGGCTGAACCTGAACCGCACCGAGCTGCTCAATCAGGCTCCCCTGCCAGCGGCCGTCACCTCGACGGCCTTTGGCCAGACAGCCCTGCTCAGCCCTGCCGCGATCAGCACGATCACCAATTCAACGCCGCGCTGGCGGCTGACCCCTGCGGTGCTCATCACGCATGGGCGGCTCAGCGTGAACCTGCGCGAGAATATCTACGGGCCCGTCTCGGGCCTGGCCAGCCTGGATGGCACCGGCATCAATGGCCTGCTGATCAAGGTGCCGGTCAGCGCCATCACCGACATCGACGTGAGCTACCGCCTGACGCCGCGCGTCACGTTGAGCGCTGGCGCCAACAACCTGTTCAACCGGCAGGCCACCACCATCCCCGACGTTTCGGACGGCGCGGGCGGCGTGCAACCGGCCAGCGGCACCTACAACTACCGCACGCCGGTGCTCTATTCGCCCTATTCGATCAATGGCGGCTATTACTACGCCAAGCTGAAGGTCGATTTCTGACCCTTGGCGGATCGTCCGGGCCGAAACCCTTCGGCCCGGACGCCCCCAGCCCCCCACTCCAGCGCGGCAGGCCCTTCATGGACAATACCCAAGCCCCATCCCCCACGGCCGATAGCGGCGCTGGCGGCTGGTCCTTCCTTTCCGTCTACACGCTCGTCATGCTGACGATCACCTATGCGTTCAATTACTTCGACCGCCTGCTGATCTCGCTGCTCTATCCGCTGATCCAGAAGGATCTGGCGCTGACCGACACGCAGTTCGGGCTGATCACGGGCGTGGCCTTCGTGCTGATCTATGCGGTCATGGGCATTCCCATCGCGCGCCTGGCCGATCGCGGCAGCCGCAAGATCATCATCGGCACCGGCTTTTCCTTCTGGAGCCTGATGACGCTGCTCACCGGCTTTGTCAGCAGCTTCTGGATGCTGGCGGGCACCCGCTTCCTGATGGGCGTGGGCGAGGCATCGGCCAACCCGTCCTCCTCCTCGCTGCTGACCGATCTGTTCAACCCGAAACGGCGGCCGATCGCCTTTTCGATCATGGTGTCGGGCACCTCGCTTTCGGCGCTGGTGCTCACGCCCGCTGCCGGGTGGATCGCGCATCTGTATGGCTGGCGCACGGCCTATTGGGTGGCAGGCGGCATCGGGCTGGTGTTTGGCCTGCTGGTGCTGCTGACGGTCAAGGAACCCAGGCGCGGCCAGTTCGACGCAGGCCACCAGAGCGCGCAGGAAAAGGCGCCTTTCCGCGAGGCGGTGCTCTATCTGCTCACGCGGCGCAGCTATATCTACACCACGCTGGCGGCCTCGCTGCTCATCATTTCCTTCTATGCCTACATCATCTGGAACACCACCTTCATGGTACGGGTGCACCACCTCGACGTGGCGCAAAGCGCCAGCCTGCTCGGGCCGATCCGGGGTATCGCGGGGCTGGCTGGCGGCCTGTCCTCGGGCGTGGCGCTGGCCTGGCTCACCCGCCGCGACGAGCGCTGGCAGGTGTGGCTGCCCGCGCTGTGCTTCACGATCGAGGGGGCCTCGCAATATGTGTTCCTGTTCTCGTCCAACCTGTGGGTGCTGGCGATGGGCGCGGCGGTCGACAGTTTTGCCGTGACCATGGCGGTGCCGCTGGTTTCGCTGCTGCTGATCCAGGTCATGCCGCCGCGCATCCGCACGCTGGGCATGGCGTGCTATTTCTTCATCAACTCGCTGCTGGGCGACATTCTCGGCCCGCTGGGCGTTGGCATCCTCAACGAGCGGTTCCATGCCATCTGGGGCGACGAGGCGATCCGCTATTCGATGGCGGTGACGGCGGCCATTGCCATTGTGGCGGGGCCGGTGCTGCTGCTCGCTGGGCGCTATCTGCCGGGCGACAGGCAGGCGGCGGAAAACTGGCGCGCCGGCGGGCAATAGGCCATGCAAAAAGGGCGCTGCTCCGGCTCGGGAGCAGCGCCCTTTGTTCACGCCCGCAAGAGTTAGATGCCGGCCTTGCCCATCCGCTCGACAATGGTGTCGAGAATGGGCAGCGGGGTGGCCATGATCAGGCGCGCAAAGCCGGCGAAATCGGCGCCGCATTGCACCCCTTCGCTCAGATAGACGCCAGCCTTTTCCCTGAAGAAGGCTGAGGGTTGCGCCGCCATCGCCGTATCACGAAAATCGATCCAGCCGACATAGGTGCCCTCGGGCTGGCGATAGCGCACACCGGGCAGCCGCTCGCTTATCATGGCCGCCAGCGCCT
>DATMUT010000619.1:0-10706 GCA_035563755.1 Novosphingobium sp. | reverse complement strand
GCGGTGTTGTGGCTGGGCATGGCCATCAACACCGCCCTGCCGCTCTATGGGCTGAGCATCCTCAACGTCCATATGGGCGACGAACTGGGCCTGAGCCGGGCGACGCTGGGCACGGCCTATGCCACCTACATGCTGATGGCGGGCCTGCCCGGGCCGCTGGTTGCCCGCATGATCGACCGCCGGGGCGTGCGCTTCACGCTGGTGTTTGGCAACCTCATGCTGTTGCTGGGCGCGGCGGCCATGGCCACGGTCGTGACCGGGCCGCTGGCGCTGTTTGCCTGTGCGGGCCTGGTCATTGGCGGGTCCAACGCCTTTGCCGGCCCGATCACGCTTCAGGCATCGGTCACGCGGTGGTTCTCGCGCCGGCGCGCGCTGGCCATGGGGATCATGATGACCGGCGGATCGCTGGCCGGCATCGCCTTTGCGCCCATGCTGGAATGGCTGGTGGCGGCAACCGGATCGTGGCGCGAAGGCTGGTGGCTGATATGCGGGGCGGCCGCGGGGCTGACCCTGCTGTGCCTTTGGCAGGTGCGCGAATACCCCGAAGACCTGGGCCAGCATGCCGATGGCCTGCCGCCTTGCGACCCGGCCGCCGCCCCCGAAGGGCACCCGCCCGCACGCAGGTCGAGGGTTCACCTCACGCAAGAGGAGTGGACCTTGCGCGACGTGCTGACCTCGGCGACCTTCTGGCTGCTGCTGCTGTGTTCGGCCGGAGTGAGCGCTGTCTACACCATTTTCCTGGCGCAAGGCGTGCTGCAGATCCGTGACCTGGGCTATTCGACCGCACTGGCCGCCGAGTTGATCTCGCTGTCGGTGGCAACCGGCTTTGCCGCGCATGTGGCGATCAGCCTGCTGGGCGACCGCGTCGACCCCAAACTGCTGTGGGCGGCCGGATTGCTGTTTCAGGGGGCGGGCATCGGCCTGTTTGCGCACGCCTCGCAATTCTGGCTGATGTGCGTGGCGGTTGGCGCCATCGGCATCGGCTGCTCGGGCGCCATCCTGAGCATCATCATGGTGTTCAGCAACTGGTTCGGCCCGCGTGCCTCGCATTTCGTCTTCGGTTTCGGATCGGCGGTCTCGGCCACATTTGGGGCGCTGGGGCCGGTTGCGGCTGGCTATTGCTATGATCAGACCGGCAGCTTTGCGCTGGTATTCCATGCGGTCTGCGCGATCTGCGGGCTGGCGGCCATCACTCTGCTGGCGCTCAAGCCGCCCCATCGCAAGCTTGCGGCCACGCCCGGCGCGCACTTCGCCCGCTAGGCCAACACCCCAGCCTTTGCGCGAGTGTGACCAATTTGCGCCAAAATAGCGCCTGCCCGGACCAAAAAGTATAAGCGATGGTATTTTCTCTTGCCGTAAATACGATCGATTGTATCTGGTCGACATCAACGATTCAGATCGTCAAACGGGAGGGGTTATGAAAAATTATCCAGCACTTTTGCTGGCGGGCAGCGCTATGGTTCTCACCGCTCAGGCTGCCTTTGCGCAGCAGGCCGAACCAGCCGCACAACCGGCCGCCCTGCAGCCGGGCGAAATCGTGGTGACCGCACAAAAACGCGCCGAGCGCCTGCAGGACGTGCCGCTGGCGGTCTCGGCCGTGTCGGCCGACGGGCTTTCGCGCCAGCAGATCAACGATACCAGCTCGCTCACGCGCGCCGTGCCCTCGCTTACGTTCCAGCAGGGCGCTGGCTCGCAGTCCAACGGTTTCCGCATCCGCGGCGTGGGCTCGCAGCTCTTTAGCCTCGGCGTCGAAGCCTCGGTCTCGACGGTGATCGACGGCGTCGTCGCCGCCCGCCAGACGCAGGGCTTCTCCGACTTTGCCGACATCGAGCGCATCGAAGTGCTGCGCGGCCCGCAGGGCACGCTGTTTGGCAAGAACGCCACCGCCGGCGTTGTCAGCATCGTCACGGCCAAACCCACGCATGAGCTGACCGGCGCAGCCGAGGCGACCATCGCCGAAAAGGGCGAATACCGCGTCAAGGGCACTGTTTCGGGGCCGCTGGCGCCCAATCTGGCAGCGCGCATCAGCGGCTATTACAACGACGTGGGCGGCTACATCTACAATGTGGCCACGCAGCGCGACGTCAACGGCTCGAAATCGTGGGGTCTGCGCGGCAAGTTGCTGTGGGATGCAGCGCCCAACCTCAACTTCCTGCTGACCGCCGACTACCGCAAGAGCAACGCGCTGTGCTGCCAGTCGGTTGCGGTGCAAACGCTCACGCCGGCGGTGATTGCCCTCTCGCCGGGCATCACCGCCTCGCCCTCGAACCGCAGCATCATTGACGATCAGGACAGCTTCAACAACGAGCACCAGACCACCGTCTCGCTCGAGGGCAACTGGGACCTGGGCGCAGCCACGATCACCTCGATCAGCGCCTATCAGAGCTATGCCAACGCCTCGAACAATGTGATCGACCGCATCAACAACCCGCTGCCGGTCTATACCGGCGCCAACCAGATCGCCCAGTTCAACCAGAACGGCGGCACCATCGGCCTCGACAGCTTCTCGCAGGAACTGCGCATCGCCTCGAACGGCTCGCGCGACCTGACCTATGTGGCCGGCGTGTTCTTTGCCGACACCACCGTCGACCGCGACTTCCTGCGCCGTCAGGCATTGTGCGCCAGCGGCACGCTGGGCCAGGTCTGCGCCTCGCCCACCTATCGCTCGGTGTCCTCGCACGCGCATAACCGGTCCGACAGCGTCTCGGCCTTTGGCCAGATCGAATATCGGGTGACCGGCGGCCTCAAGCTGCTGGGCGGTATGCGTGTCCAGCGCGAGAGCACCTCGGTCTATGGGTCGCGCAACGGCCCCTCGCTGCAATACCCCACCGATGTCGCCATCCCCGGCTTTGGCAACATCGCGGGCTATCGCTCGGCGTCGGACACCGCGGTAACCGGCAAGGTGGGCGCGAAATACGAGTTCAACCGCAACGCGCAGGCCTATTTCACCTTCACCCGCGGCTACAAGGGCTATGGCTTCAACACCGAGGCGGCGACCAATTTCGCAACGCAGGCCCCCGTGCTGCCCGAATATGTCAACGCCTATGAGGTGGGCTTCAAGACCCGCACCCGCGACAATCTGCTCAGCGTGAGCGTGGCCGCCTTCTGGTCGGACTACACCAACCTGCAGGTGCTGGCCAACACCGGCACGCCCGATGCGCCCTCCTTCACGCAGACCAACGCGGGCAGCTCGACCACCAAGGGCTTCGAGATCGAGGGCACGTTGCGCCCGGCAAAGCCGCTCTCGATTGGCTTTGGCCTGACCTATGCCCACTCGCGCGTGACCGCCAACGGGCTGAGCTGCGCGCTCGAGAACCAGACCAACCTGTATGTGGTGCCCGCCGGCCAGACGCCGCCGGCCAACACCTGCTATGGTTCGGGCACCGGCCAGCAGAACATCGTCAACGGCCACCTGCCCTATGCGCCCGACTGGCGCATCATGGTCTCGCCGCGCCTCGATGTGCCGCTGTCGGACAATACGGTTGGTTTCGCGCAGTTTACCGTCAACTATCAGAGCCGCCAGATCTTCGACATCTCGCAAGACCCGATGCTGACGCAAAAGCCCTATGCGATTGTCGATGCCAGCATCGGCATCCACGACGCGGCCAACCGCAAGACGCTGACCCTGTTCGTGCGCAACCTGTTCGACCAGAACTACTATTCGTCAATGGCCCACGCCAGCCTGCTGGCCAGCGCCACCAATCCCAACGACCTGACCGCCTATGTCAACAAGGACGCCAACCGCTACTTTGGCGCCACGCTGGGCATGAAGTTCTGATAACAGCTGCCCGGCGGAAGGCTGCAAAGCCGATCCGCCGGGCATGCCTGCTTGCGCCTCATGGCATTTGCGCCAGCAGCCAGCCAAGCGCCGCAGCGCCGGGCAACACCGCCATCACGCTCCATTTGCGCCCGATGATCGCCCAGGCCGAAAGCGCCGCGATGAACCCGGCGCGCCAGTCGAAACTGGCCGCCACCGGCAGGCCAAGGCGGACCGGCCCCAGCGCCACCGGCAGCAGGCGGCGGAACAACAGCTGCAAGGCAAACCACGCCGAAAGATTGGCAATCACCCCGACAATGGCCGAAGTGACCAGCGCCAGCGCCCCTTTGAGCAGCCGCGCATGCTCGAGCCGTTCGATCCACGGGGCCAGCGCAAAGACCCACAGGAAACACGGCGCGAAAGTCACCCAGGTGGTCAGCCCCGCGCCCAGAATGCCGGCCACCAGCGGCGTGAAGGGCGCAGGGCTGCGCCACGCCGCCAGATAGCCCACGAATTGCGTGACCATGATGAGCGGCCCCGGCGTGGTTTCGGCCAGCCCCAGCCCATCGGCCATTTCGGCGGCTGTCAGCCAGTGCTGCGCCGAAACCGCCTGCTGCGCCATATAGGCCAGCACCGCATAGGCCCCGCCAAAGGTGACTACCGCCAGCTTGGAAAAGAACACACCCTCGCGCCACAGCACATGGTCGCGCCCCAGCCCCGCCAGCACCGCCACCATGGGCGTGGCCCAGGCCACAGCCCCTGTCAGCGCGGCGTAGAGGCTGTGCCGCCACGGGCGGGGCGAAGCAGGGATGGCCTGCGCGCTTTCCTTCAGCCCCAGAAGCGACGGACGCCAGCGCGCAATGCACCAGCCGATCACCCCGGCGCCAATGACCACCAGCGGAAACGGCGCATTGAGCAAAAACAGCGCGAGGAAGGACACCAGCGCCGCCCCCTGGCGAAAGCGCGTGCCCAGCGCCCGCCCGCCCAGACGCAGCAGCGCTTGCACGACAATAGCCAGCACCGCTGCCTTGATGCCCAGAAACAGCGCGGCAAACCACGCCAGATGCGCCGCCGCGCCATACAGCACCGAGAGCGCCAGAATGACCAGCGCCCCGGGAATGACGAAAAGCAGCCCCGCTGCCAGCCCTCCCCGCGTGCCATGCAGTTTCCAGCCGATCCAGATGGCCAGTTGCTGCGCCTCTGGCCCAGGCAACAGGTGGCAGAAGTTGAGCGCGTGGAGATACTGGTCCTCGCTGATCCAGCCCCGTTCCTCGACCAGTTCGCGATGCATCAGCGCGATCTGCCCCGCCGGCCCGCCAAAGCTGAGGCAGCCAATGCGGGCGAACACGCTCACCAGCTCGGCAAAATCGGGATGTGGCCGGGCGGCAGTCATCATGTGTCCATTACCTTTCCGCCCACTCGCGCAGGCCGGAGAAGGCAACACTTGGGCAGACGCCTGACCGGGAGGTTGCATTGCCCCGGACGGGTTCGTTTCTAGTGCCGGCGCGCGTGCCGCGCAAGAGAGGCACATGCGATCATGTGCCGCCAATATGCAGCAAAAAACTCCACCGGCCGTGAGGGAGGCCGGTGGAGCCAAGGACGCCCGTGCCCGCATGGCACTGGCGCAATCAGGCAAGGGATCAGATCTTGACCTTGAGCTGCAGGCCCGCGCTGCGCAGGTCGGGCAGGCCAACCACCAGCGAGGAATAGACCGCCGTCACGCTCTGCGTGCCCGAGGCCAGCGTGTAATTGTCGCCCACGCTGGTGTAGGTGTGGTTGTTGAAGATGTTGTTCATATAGACTTCGAGCGAGGCGCGGCCCTTGCTGAAGCCGGCCCTGGCGTTGAAGATGTGCAGGTCGGGCGTGCGCACGCTGTTGGAATAGTCGGCATACATGCCCGACTTGAAATTCCAGTCGCCGCGCGCAAACCAGCGGGCATCGCCCTGCCCGCGCACGCCGCCGCCAAACTGGATGCCGATATTGGCCGAATATTTCGACGAATTGGGCATCTGCTTGCCGTAGTAGTTGGTGATGCCACTCAGCGCAGTGATGGTGGGGCTGACGAAGTTGATGATCCGGCTGTCGTTGATGGCGCCGGCGGCATCGATGGTGACAAGGTCGTTCAGGCGGAACGAGGTGTTGCCCTCGATGCCCATCATGTCGACGGCGCCCGCATTGGCGCTGCCGTTCACGAAGACCGAGCCGGCCGCCGTACCGGGCGCGTCGATCGTCAGCGTCACGGCGACAATCTGGTTGGTCCACTGCGCGTAATAGGCCGCGGCCGAATAGGTCAGCCGCCCGTCAAGCGCCTTGCCCTTCATGCCGATTTCGTAATTGGTCACCTTCTCGGGCTCGATCGACAGGTTGATGCCCTGCTTGACGGCCTGCTGCTGCACCGAGTCCGGCTGGGCCAGCACATAGGTGTTGAACGCGCCCGGGTTCACGCCCTTCGACCACGAGGCATAGACCATGGTGCGCGGGTTGATCTGCCAGTTGACGATGGCACGCGGCAGGAAATTGCCGAAAGCCTTGTGCGTGACCGTCTGGCCGGGGCTGTAATAGCCGGCCGGAATATAGGCGCTGCTGGCGATGGTCTGGCCGGCAGCGGCGGCATAGCCATACAGGCTGTCGATCTGATAGCGCCCTTCAAAACTGGCCGACAGGCTGCGGGTCACGTCATAGGTCGCGCCAAAGAAGGCGCCGAAGGTCTTGGCCTCGGTGGCGCCGCCCACGGTGAACATCGAGGAAGTGAGCGCCGACGTACCGCCGCCCCCGCCGCTGACCGCATAGGCATCGAGATAGCTGACGCCGGCCACGCCGTGGAAGCGATCGCTGCTGTAGTTGACGCGGCCCTCGATCGACCAGTCGCGCAACATGCGCTCGACCATGTAGACGTAGTCGTAATAGCCCTTGGCATAGGCCGTCGAGGTGCTGTTGGCGGTCAGCGCGCTGCTGTCATAGCCGTCGAGGTCAAAGACGCTCGAGAAGACCTCGTGGTTGTAGCCAGCCAGGATCGAGGCCGACAGCTTGTCGCTGATCTGGTAATCGGCGGTGATGTGGCCGTGGTAGGAAATGCGGCGCATGCCATAGCCATCGACCGTCTCGCTGGGCGAGGCCACGCGGCGCGAGCCCTGCGTCAACCAGTCTTTCAGCGCGGCGGTGTTCGACACGTTGGACGAAACACCGCTGATGGACGGCGTGACGCCGCAGAACCACGCCTTGCCGGCTGCCGTCGTGCAGTTCGAGCGGTTGGCCACCACCGTATTGCCCGAAGGGTCCGTCACCGCATAGGCCGAGATATGCGCGGTGGCGGCCGGGCCGTCATTGTCCTCGCTGCGCTGGCCGAACATCTTGATGACCATGCCGTCGGTGGGCTTGGCCACGATCAGCAGGTTCATGTTGGTGCTCGACTGCGTGCCCAGGGTGATGCCGCTGTTGGTGGTTTGCCACGAGCCGCCCTTGCGGAACCGGTCGACGGTTGCGCGGAAGGTGAGCGCATCGCCCAGGATCGGCCCCTCGACCGTGGCGCGCAGGCGATAGGAATTGCGTGTGCCGTAGCTGCCCAGCACCTCGCCGCCCCACTCGCCAGAAGGCAGCTTGTTGACCACGTTGATGGCGCCAGCAAAGGTGTTGCGTCCGAAATAGGCGCTTTGCGGGCCTTTGAGAATTTCGATACGGGCCGGATCGCTGATCGAGGTGAAAGCGGCGGGCGAGGACACGGATACGCCATCGATAAACAGCGATGTGGTGGCCGCCTGCGCCGAGGCTGAGGTGAAGCCGCGCATGATGACCTGCTGGAAACCGCGGTCGGCGTGGCCCGAATTGTTGTTGTTGATGTTGATGCCCGGCGTCGAGGCGGCCATGTCCTGCATCGAGACGACGCCGCGCTTTTCCAGCGCCTCGGCGGTAAGGGCCGTGACGGTGACGGGCACCTTGAGGATGTCTTCCGACCTTTTGCGCGCGGTCACGACAATGTCGCCCTGCCCTGTGGGCGCAGGCGCCGCCTCGGGCGCGGGATTGGCGGCCAGCGCCGGTCCTGCAAAGGTCATGCAGGCAACCACGGCCAGCACCGAGGTTGACGTCAGGCGCAGACGTCGTTTATCGCAGCATATGAAACGCATAAAAATTTGTCCCCATGTTTATAATCACCGCCTCAAGCATGATTGTTTCATTGCGAGGCTGTGCTCGTTCAGGGCGAAGTATCTTTCAGCATGTCTGCGCGATCCATTTCGCCAGACCCCATGAAAGAGCTTCACTCCCCTGAGGAAAGATGGTGCCAACCACCTGCATCGTCATCAAATGCCGATTTGTTAGTGCCCCATTCATTAAAATTATCGCGTGTCCGCCTTGAGGCCTTTGGCAGCCTTCACGCTTGTGGTTGCGCCGGCGCCTTTGCATACCGGTGCCAGGCCCGTGAATGAGCGGAGGAAGTCATGGATTTGAGGCAATTACGCCATTTCGTGGCGGTGGTGGACCTGGGCTCGCTCACCCGTGCGGCGCAGCAGCTTAACCTGACCCAACCTGCTTTGACCCGCAGCGTAAAAGCCCTTGAGCAATCGGTCGATGCGCAGCTGGTGGAACGTTTGGCCCATGGCATAGTCGTCACCCGCGCGGGCAAGGCATTGTATGAACAGGCCAAATTCATGCTCACTCACAGCGAGCGCGTGCGCCGCGAGGTGGGCCTTGCCGCCCGCAGCGTGAACGGCGAACTGGCGATCGCCATCGAACCGGCGTTTACCGACCTGCATGTCCACCGCGCCCTGGGCCGGCTGAGCCGGCAGCACGGGCCGCTCTCGATCAAGGTCGACACCTGCTTTGTCGAGGAGGCGCTGCCCTTGCTGCGTGACGGGCGGATCGACCTAGCCATCATCGCCGCGCCCGAAAACACCATGGCAAAAGGGCTCAGTTTCGTGCCGCTCGCGCAAATGGCCATGGCCATCTTCGCCGCGCCCGATCACCCGCTGGCCAAAAGCGCGAAAGTCAGCCGCGCAAAGCTGAGCCGCGCCCGCTGGGCCTTGCTCGACCAGCCGCACGCCGATGACATGATCGTGCGCTATTTCGCCGCGGGGCGCCAAGGCGTGCCCACCGATGCGCTGCGGACGGACTCGCTGCCACTCATCCGCAGCCTTGTCGCAAACGACGGATTCATAGCGCTTTTACCGCTTCACATCATGGCCTATTCGGCCGCCGTGGCGCTCAATGCGGCCGATCTGCCCATTACGCGCCGCATTGGCATACTGGCGCGATCGGACGCGCCAATGACCCCGGCGATTGGCCATTTCGTGGAAATGCTGCGCGAGGAATTCGGCCGCGGAGGCCTTTACGATCCAGTCGGCCCCTACCTTGAGGAAGCTGCTCTGCCCGAGGAACCCTAGTCACGGCAGGCAAATCAACGCGGCGTTTAACCGCCAGTCGGTTTTACAATTCCGTCCCGAAGCGCCTCAACTTGCACCTTTCCGCATTTCAATCCGACAGACGAATACGCGAACGAGCCATAATATTTACTGACAACAACCCCGAAAAACGCTTGCAGACGATAGCGCCGAAAACACAAAAAACGCCAACGCGCATCGCCTCATCCAAAAGGCGATGCACGTTGGCGACCAAGCCACCATTTTACTGCCGAGATAGTTTTATGGCGCGCGCGCAGCCATCAGAACACCTGCTGCGCCATACCCTCCACACCCTCACGCAGGCGCGGGATCAACAGGCGGCCGATCATCCGCGCATCGGCCTCGGGCTCATATCCGCTCAGGATGAAACGGGTGATGCCGCAGGCGTGATAGGCCATCAGCGTGTCCATCACCTCATCGACCGAGCCGATGACGCAGGGAATGGTGGCGCGCCCGGTTGGCACGCGCGAAATGCCCGTCCACATCCGCCCGTCGAAACTGTCCTGCTCGGCCTGCGCCAGCACGCGGGCAATCGCGGCCGCGCGGCTCTCGCCGGGCAGCGTTGGCGCGCGGCCATTGTCGACCACCTCGGCGCTCAATTCCTCCAGAAGCCCGCGCGCCCGGTCCCAGGCATCAGCCTTGCTGGCCCCAACAAGCACCTTGACCGACACCAGCAGGTCGGGGCGCCGGCCATGCGTTGCCGCGCGCGCCAGCACATCGGCTGCCAAAGGCTGCACCACCTCGGGCGCAAAGCCGGGGAAGGCAAACACATCGGCCACCTTGGCCCCTTGCGCGATCGCCCATTCCGACGAGCCGCCCCAGAAAATCGGCACCGCCCCGCCGCCGGGCCGCACATGGGCAAAGGCGCCCCGCGCCCGATAGAACTCGCCCTCATGGTCAAAAGGCGCGTCCGACTGCCACACCCGGCGCATCACATCGACATATTCCGCGCTGCGGCGATAGCGCACGTCCTTGGTCAGGAAATCGCCGTCCGCTTCCATTTCGGCATCATCGCCCCCGGTGATGATGTGCACGCCAGCACGCCCCTGCCCGTCCGGCCCGGCACTCATGCGGTCGAGCATGGCGAACATGCGCGCGGCCATGGTGGGGGCGATGAACCCCGGCCGATGGGCCAGCATGAACTTGATGCGCGTGGTGGCGGCCGCGGCCCATGTGGCCAGCGGCAGGCTGTCGGGCCTGTGCGCCGAATTGGCGATCAGCAGGCGGTCAAACCCTGCCTCCTCGTGCACCTGCGCGCAGCGGGCGATGAAGTCTGGTTCGACCACGTCAAAAGGCTTGGGCCGGGTTTCGGAATAGTCGTTCCAGTGCAAAATGCCGATGGCTTCAAAGGGCATGTCGGGTCCGTATGTTATCTGTCGGCAGGAGCAGGCGCGCGCGGCGCCTGCGGAGCGGTGTCCTCGATCCACGAGGCCATGGCGCGGGCAAAGCGGCGCGGCACCTCGAGCGGCGGGTAATGACCAACATCGGGCATGAGCAATTGCGACACCTGCGCCCCGGGCATCATTGCCGCCAGAGCGCGCGCATAGGCGGGCGGC
>DATMUT010000618.1:0-3506 GCA_035563755.1 Novosphingobium sp. | reverse complement strand
GCCAACGGCGGATTTTGAATCCGCTGCGTCTACCATTCCGCCACACCCGCACACCGCCTGCCTGCCGCATCGGGCAAAGCTCAGGCCAATCATGCCATCGGCCCCAAATGCAAAAGAGGCGCCGAAGCGGATGACCCGCCTAGCGCCCCTTCACCGCCGGATCAAGCCCGACAATTCAATTCATTCCACTTACCACTCAGTCGCCCTTGAGCGCACCGACCAGCAGCTTGTGCAGGCGCGAATGCAGCGCATCGTTGCCCGCCAGCAGTTCATCGTCGCAAATCGGCAGCGACTGACCGCGCCAGTTCGACACGAAACCGCCCGCCTCGCGCACCAGCAGACAGCCAGCGGCCGTATCCCAAGGCTTGAGGCTGCTTTCCCAGAAGCCCTCGTAGCGGCCGGCGGCGACCCACGCCAGGTCGAGCGAGGCCGCGCCAAAGCGGCGGATGCCCGCCACCTGCGGCGCGATCACATTATAAATGCGGCGCCATTCGATGGGGTCGCCATGGCCGGCAAAGGGAATGCCGGTGGCGATCAGGCTCTCGTCGAGGTGGCGGCGGCCCGACACGCGCAAACGGCGGTCGTGCAGCCATGCCCCGCGCGCCTTTTCGGCCCAGAAGCTCTCGTCGGTGATCGGCTGATAGACGATGCCGGCGATCACGTCGCCCCAGCCCGACCCGTCGAGCTTGGGCTCCTGCGCCGCGATCGAGATCGCGAAATGCGGGATGCCGTGCAGGAAGTTGGTCGTGCCATCGAGCGGATCGATGATCCAGCGCGGCTTGGTCGGGTCCCCCTCGATCACGCCGCCCTCTTCCATCACGAAGCCCCAGTCAGGACGCGCCTGACGCAGCTCTTCCCAGATGGTGCGCTCGGCCTGCTGGTCGGCGCGGCTGACGAAATCGGCCGTGCCCTTGCGGCTGACCTGCAAATGCTCGACCTCGCCAAAGTCGCGGCGCAGCCGCTGCCCGGCCTTGCGGGCAGCACGTTCCATCACGCGGATCAGACCGGAAATCGCCATGTTCAGTCAGCCTTACCCACGTAGGTGCGCTCGTACACGTTCACCACGATGCGCGTGCCGCTGGCGATGTGCGGCGGCACCAGGATGCGCACGCCATTGTCCAGCACCGCCGGCTTGTAGCTCGACGAGGCGGTCTGGCCCTTCACCACGGCGTCGGCCTCAACGATGGTGGCCTCGACCTGATCGGGCAGCTGCACGCTGATCGGGCGCTCGTCATACATTTCGAGCACGGCGGTCATGCCGTCCTGAAGGAAGGCCGCCGCATCGCCCAGCAGGTCCTTGGGCAGGTTGATCTGGTCGTAGTTCTCCACGTCCATGAACACCAGGTCGTCGCCCTCGGCATACAGGAACTGGAAGTCCTTGGTGTCGAGACGGACACGTTCCACCGTGTCGGCGCTGCGGAAACGCACATTGGTCTTGCGCCCGTCGATCAGGTTCTTCATTTCGACCTGCATGAAGGCGCCGCCCTTGCCGGGCTGCGTGTGCTGGGTCTTCGCGACCTTCCAGATGCCGCCTTCATATTCGAGAATGTTGCCGGGGCGGATTTCGACGCCGCTGATCTTCATGGGACCTGACCTTTGATGCGAAAGAGCGAATTGACGATGACCCTTGCCTCCAAAGGCAAGACACGCACGAACGGCGCCCTTAGCGCGCGGCGGCGCATCTGGCAATCGCCACGGTTGATCGCGCTGCTGCTGGGCGCCACTTTGGGACTGAATGCGCCGCCAGCACTGGCCGACCGGGTCAAGGCCGCCCCCGAAGGGCCGCTCATCACCATCAAGCGCGGCGGCTATCTGTGCGAATTGCCCGGAACCGCCATGACCGCCACCGGCCTGCACCAGCCCGACGAGGATTTCACCATCAGCATCGGCTCGGTCTACAGCACCGATCACGGGCGCGGGCAGTATCTGGCCACGGGTGATCAGGTGCTGATGACGACCGGCCCCAAGGCTGGCGAGAAATTCCACCGCGTGAGCGACAATTTCCTGCGCAAGATCGGCCCCGACGGGCTGGATACCGAACTGCGCTGCGTACGCCAGGTGCTGAACAATC
Organism: Novosphingobium sp.; assembly: GCA_035563755.1. GTDB lineage: Bacteria > Pseudomonadota > Alphaproteobacteria > Sphingomonadales > Sphingomonadaceae > Novosphingobium. The sequence goes on along the minus strand of DATMUT010000618.1, from coordinate 1,435 downwards.
AGTAGGCCGCGGCCCGGCGGGTCGACAGATATAGCCACGCCACTCCGGCCGTGAATATCGCCATGCCCGCCGGCACCGCCAGCGGGTTGGCATGCACCACCGCCAGCGGCTCTGCGCTCGAGCGCAGGGCCGCGATGCCGGCGAACACCACGCCAAACAGGCTTTCGCCCGCAATCAGCCCGGTTGCCGCCAGCACGCCCAGCCGTTCGGCCAGCTCGGGGTTGCGCGAGGTCCGGCCCCAGCGGTCATAGGCAAAGCCCACCAGCGACCCCACCGGAATGAGCAGCGTCAGCCCCATGGGCAGGTAAATGCCCATGCCCAGCGCCAGCGGCGGCAGGCTGCCCTTGCGCGTGGCGCGCAGCGCCTCGTCGATGATGATGGCAACAATGCCGATGGCAGCCCCTATGCCGATCAGCCCCCAGTCGAGCTGACCGCCCAGCACCCCTTGCGCAATGGCCGAAATAAGCGCGGCTTGAGGCGCTGCCAGTGCGTCCGGCCCGGCGCCCGGCGCGCCCTGGAAGCCAAAGGTCTGGTTCAGCAATTGCAGCACCGGCGGGATGACCAGCGCCCCGAACACCACCCCCAGCACCAGTGCCACCTGCTGGCGCCAGGGCGTCGCGCCGATCAGCTCGCCGGTTTTCAGGTCCTGCAGATTGTCGTTCGAGATGGTCGCCACGCCAAACACGATGGCCGTGACAAACAGCGAAAAGGCCACCAGCGCGCGGGTCGCCTCGGGCGCGATGTCGCGGCCAAAGATCGCCGCCAGCACCATGGCAATGCCCAGCGCCGAAAGGATGCCCGTGCCCGACACCGGGCTGTTCGACGCGCCGATCAGCCCGGCCATATAGCCGCACACCGAGGCGATCACGATGCCGATCACCAGCACATAGCCGATGGTGAGCAGCAGAACCGGCCAAAAATGCGCCTCGATCGGGCCGCCCTGCGCAAAGCTGGCCAGCAGCAGGCCAATCGGCACCATCGCGGCCACAATCACCGCGCCCACAAGGCCAATGGGCAGATCGCGCTCGGTCAGGGCCAGCGTGTGCCCCCGCCCGCTGCCGCGCGCTCGCTGCGCGGCAACAGCCCCGGCAATGCCCCGCGCAATCGGCCCGATCACCCGCAGCAGCGTATAGACCGCCGCCACGCCAATCGTGCCCGCGCCCACAAAGCGCACCTTCTGGCGAAACGCCGCGCTGACCGCATCCGAAGCGCTCATGCCATGGGCCAGCAGGTCGAGGCTGTAATGCAGCACCAGCACCAGCCAGCCCACCACCATGCCCACCAGCATGGTCAGCCCCACGGCCAGCCCCACCAGATGCCCCACGCCAATCAGCGCCAGCGACAGGCTGGCCGAGATCGAGGTCGCCCCAGCCCCCATGCGCACCAGCCGCGAGCCTTCCTCGGCCACAAGGCCCATCTTGGCCAGCAGCGTATA
>DATMUT010000617.1:0-4362 GCA_035563755.1 Novosphingobium sp. | reverse complement strand
CTCGCCCGCCGGCGCGCCAAACCACAAACGGGACAGGACCATGCCGCAATCCACGCCAACCAGACAGAACCGCGCCTGATGGGCTGCCTGATACCGCCCGTGCGCGTGCCAAGCCTGGCCGTGCTGCGCCAGTTCCGCATTCTGGCCCAGACCGCCAATTTCAGCCGCGCGGCCGAAATGGCGCATGTCTCGCAGCCGGCCCTGTCGCGCACCATTCGCCTGCTGGAAGAGGATCTGGGCGCGCGCCTGTTCGACCGCAACCGGCGCCATGTCGCGCTGACCCCGGCCGGCGAGGCGCTGCTGCGCCTGACCGACCGCCTGCTGGCCGATTTCGACGATGCCTTCGACCAGCTGGGCCAGACCATGTCGGGCCAGAGGGGCCGCGTGGTGCTGGGGGTGCTGCCCTCTTATGCGGTGGGCGACCTGCCGGGCGTGCTGCGCGATTTTCGCGAGCGCTGGCCGGGCGTTGACGTGCTGGTGCGCGAGGGACTGGCCGGCACGATCTATCAGCAATTGCGCGAAAGGCAGATCGACATGGCGGTCATGACCCCGCCCGAAACCACCGACGATGCCTTCCTGTTCGCGCCGCTGCTGCGCGACCCTTGCGCGCTGGTGTGCCGCCCGGGCGAGGCGCCGGCCACCATTGGCTGGGCCGCTTTCGAGCAGGCCCCCTTCATCGCCATGGCCGCGTCGAGCAGCGTGCGCCAGATCACCGACGCCGCCTTTGCCCGCGCAGGGCTGGCGCCACGGCCGCTGTATGAGTGCGCTCAGCCGGCAACGCTGGGCGCATTCATTGCCGCAGGGCTGGGCATCAGCGCCATGCCGCTGTCGTGCCGGCCCATGATGGGCGCGCATGAGCTGGAATGGCACCCGCTCAACGATGCGCTGTCCGAACGGGTGATCGGCATCGCGCATCTGGCCGGGCGCAGCCTGTCGCCCGCCGCGCAGAACATGATGGCCGCCCTGGCCGCCACGGGGGCGCAATGAGCATGTTGGCAGCAAACCTTCCGGCGCTGGGCGCATTGGCCATCGTGGGCGTCATGCTGGCCGTTATCCTCACCAACCGCCTCTCGCCTTTGGCGGCCATGATCCTGATCCCGGTGGCCGGCGCGCTGCTGCTGGGGCGCGGCGCGGGGGTGGCCGGCTGGATCATCGCGGGCATCACAAAAATCGCGCCGGTGGCGGGCATGTTCGTCTTTGCCATCCTGTTCTTCGGCGTGGTCAGCGATGCCGGACTGCTGGCGCCGCTGGTGCGCGGCGTGCTGAAGCTGGTGGGGCGGCGCCCCTCGCGCATTACGGTGGGCACGGCGCTGCTGGCGCTGCTCATCCACCTCGACGGGTCGGGGGCGGTGTGTTTTCTCATTACGGTGCCGGCCATGCTGCCGCTCTATGACCAGCTGGGCATGGACCGGCGCGTGCTGGCCTGCTGCGCCTCGCTGGCGGCGGGGGTGAATTTCCTGCCGTGGACAGGGCCAACCCTGCGCGCGGGCGCGGCGCTGCATGTGCCTGTGGCGCAGATCTTCGCGCCCATGCTGCCGGTGCAGGCGGTGGGGCTGGCCTTCGTGTTTGGCGCGGCCTGGTGGCTGGGCCGCCGCGAGGAAAAGCGCCTGGCCCACCTGCCCCCCGCCGCGCATGCCGCCCCTGCCGATGTGGCCATGGCAGAACACCTGCACCGCCCGCGCCTGTTCTGGCTGAACCTGGCCATCACGCTGGTAGTCATTGGCCTGATGGTGTCGGGCCGGGCCGAACCGGCGGTGGTGTTCATGGTGGCAACCGCGCTGGTGCTGGCCATCAACTACCCCCGCGCGCAGGACCAGCGCGACCGGATCGAGGCGCACGCCAGGCCCGCCATGATGATGGCCGGCATCCTGTTTGCCGCCGGCGCCTTTACCGGCATCATGAACGGAGCCGGGCTGATCCACGCGCTGGCGCAATCGAGCGTGGCCATGGTGCCGCAGGCGTGGGGGCCGCGCATTCCGCTGCTGGTGGCGCTCACCTCGATGCCGCTCAGCATGGTGTTCGACCCCGACAGTTTCTATTTCGGCGTGCTGCCGGTGGTGGCGCAGGTTTCGGCGCATTTCGGGGTCGATCCGGTGCGCGTGGCGCAGGCTGCCCTGCTGGGCATGCACACGGTGGGCTTTCCGGTCAGCCCGCTCACGCCCGCCACGTTCCTGGTCGCGGGCCTCAGCCGGATCGAGCTGGGCGCGCATCAGCGCTTCGCCTTCCCCTGGCTGCTGGGCGCGACGCTGGTGATGACGGGCGCGGCGGTGCTGCTGGGGCTGATTGGCCTGTGAAAGAGAGGACGATGAAAGCGATACGCATTGGCGCAGGCGCGGGGTTTGCCGGCGACCGGATCGAACCGGCAGTCGAGCTGATCGAGGGCGGCGCGCTCGATTACCTGTGCTTTGAATGCCTGGCCGAGCGCACCATCGCGCTGGCCCAGCTGGCGCGCCAGCACGACCCGGCCACAGGGTTTGACCCCCGGCTGGAACGGCGGATGCGCGCGGTGCTGGGGCCGGCCATGGCGCGCGGCGTGCGCATCGTCTCGAACATGGGCGCGGCCAACCCGCTGGCGGCCATGCGCGCGGCGCTGGCGGTGGCGCGCGACATGGGCCTGCCCGGCATCCGCATGGCCGCAGTGCTGGGCGATGATGTGCTGAGCGCCATTTCGGGGCAGGACGCCCCCTTCATCGACCGCCCGCTCATCGACCGTGACGGCACGCTGGCCGACATTGCCCCGCGCATGATCTCGGCCAATGCCTATCTGGGCGCCTTCCCCATCGCCCGCGCGCTTGGCGAGGGCGCGCAGGTGGTGTTCACCGGCCGCGTGTGCGACCCGGCGCTGTTCGTGGCGCCCATGATCCACGCCTTTGGCTGGGCCGCCGACGACTGGGCGCGGCTGGGGCGAGGCACGGTGGTGGGCCACCTGCTGGAATGCGCCGGGCAGCTGACGGGCGGCTATTTTGCCGACCCCGGCTACAAGGACGTGCCCGATCTGGCGCGGCTGGGCTTTCCGCTGGCGCAGGTCGATGCCGATGGCAATGCCGAGCTGACCAAGGTCGCAGGTTCGGGCGGGCGCCTGTCGCTGGCCAGCGCGCGCGAGCAGTTGATGTACGAGATCCTCGACCCGGCGCGCTATCTGCAAGCCGATGTGATCGCCGATTTCACCGGCGTGCGCTTTGCCCAGCTCGGTCCCGACCGCATTGCCGTCTCGGGCGGCCAAGGCACGGCCCGGCCCGAGACGCTCAAGGTGTCGGTGGGCTATCGCGACGGCTTTATCGGCGAGGGGCAGATCACCTATGCCGGGCCGGGGGCGGTGGCGCGCGGGCGTCTGGCGCTCGACATCGTGCGCGAGCGGATCGCCATGCTGGGCCTGCCCTTCGAGGATCTGCGCTTCGATCTTATTGGCGTTGATTCGGCCAATGTGACCGCCCATGCCGGCAGCCCGGCCGAGGTGCGCGCCCGCGTGGCGGGCCGCGCGCTCGAGGCTGCCACCGCCGCCGAAATCGGCGCCGAGGTCGAGGCGCTTTATCTGAACGGCCCCTCGGGCGGGGGCGGCGTTACGGCCTCTTTGCGCGAGGTGGTGGCCGTGGCCTCGGTGCTGATCGGGCGCGAGGCCGTGCACACGTCCATCATCCACGAGGTAAGCTGATGCGCCTGCGCGAGATTGCCCATGCCCGCACCGGCGACAAGGGCGACACGTCACAAATCTGCGTTTTCGCGCATGATCCGGCCGATTTCGCACTGCTGGCCCGCGTGCTGACCGCCCAGCGGTTGGCGGGCCACCTGCGCGCCCTCTCGCCCCGGCGCATCGATCGCTACGAATTGCCGGGGTTGGGCGCGATCAACTTCGTGCTGCACGGCGCGCTGTCGGGCGGGGTCACGCGCAGCCTGGCGCTCGATGCGCATGGCAAAACACTGGGCGCGCAATTGCTGGACATGGAGATTGACGATGCGGCGTAACAGGCTGTTGTGGGGTGCGGGCCTGCTGGTGGCGCCGCTGCTGGCCGGGGGCGGGGCGCAGGCGCGCCTCACGCGCATTCATGTCGAGAGCCGCCAGAACGTGCCCCCCGCGCACCCGGGCGACCTCCCCTACGAGATCATCACCGGCACCTTCGAGGGCGAGGTCGACCCGGCCGACCGGCGCAATGCCCTCATCACCGACATTGCCGCCGCCCCGCGCAGCGCCCATGGCGGCGTGGCCTATGCCGCCACCTTTGCCATGGCCCGCCCGCTGGCGCGCGGCAGCGGCGTGTTGTTCTACGACGTGCCCAATCGCGGCAACGGCAAGGTCGCCCCCGACGAGGATGGCCACACCCGCCTTATCAGCGGATGGCAGGGCGACATTGCCCCCTCGCCCGG
>DATMUT010000616.1:0-8895 GCA_035563755.1 Novosphingobium sp. | reverse complement strand
GGGCTCGAGCGCGCCATAGGCCTCACGCATGGACAGCGCGCCCACCAGCACCATGGCCACCGCCGCGCCAAAGAACGCCCCGGCAATGGGCACCAGCTTGAAGGCCACCAGCACCATGGCCACCGCCAGAATGCCCACCGGCAGGAACATCGCCCGGCGGTCGCCCAGTTTCACCATGCGCTCGACCAGCGGCAGCAGGCCCAGCGCGCCCAGCGCCTCGGGCAGTGCCTTTTCGCCCGCCCGCAGCACCAGCACATCGCCCGCCCGCAGCCGCACATCGCGCAAGCGCTGGGTGATGCGTTCGCCGCTGCGGCCTATGCCCATCAGCTGCACGCTGTGCATGTCCTGCAGGCGGGTGCGCTCGGCGCTGCTGTCGATCAGGATCGAGCCTGGCTGGACGACCGCCTCGATGCTGCGCACTTCCTCCCTGGCCTCGTCCTTGACCAGCTCCCTTGCGTCGCGGCTCTGGTCGAGCGGCGCGCGCGCGAGGAAAGTGTCGAGCGCCTTGTCGCCCCCTTCGAGCACAAGGCTGGAGCCGGGCCGCAGCGTGGCGTCGGGCAGCGGCGGCTGCGACTTGCCATCGGCATGCACGATCGCGCGCAGGGTCACGCCCGCCTCGCCCAGCTTGAGGTCGGCAATGGTCGCGACATTCCCGGGCAGTGTCTCGGGCACCCGCGCCTCGGTCACATAGGGGGCCTGACCGGCGGCATCCTCGATCCCCACCCGCGCCTGCCGCTCGCCGGGCAGCAGCCGCCAGCCAAAGCTGACAAACACAAAGCCCAGCGCGGTCAGAATGAGCCCGACAGGCGCAAAGTCGAACATCTGGAACGGCTTGCCCAGCGTCTCCTCGCGGATCTGGCTGACGATGATGTTGGTCGAGGTGCCCACCAGCGTTACCAGTCCGCCCAGCAGCGACATGAACGCCATGGGCATAAGCAGCGAGGACACCGACGAGCCTTCCTTGCGGCCCACCCGCAGGCCAATCGGCAGCATGATGGCCAGCGCGCCCACGTTCTTGGTCATCATGGACAGCAGCGCCGTGGTGCCGGCCAGCACGGGCACCTGCACCGCCGCGCCGCGCAGCCGGTCCATCGAACTGCCCACCGCCCATTCGATCACGCCCGAGCGCGCGATGGCCGCGCTGACCACCAGCGCGCAGGCGATGATGACCACCACATCGCTGGTAAACCCGCTGAAGGCCTGCTTCACCGACACGTCGCCCGTGGCCATGGCAATGGCCAGCGCCGCCAGCGCCACCACATCATAACGAAAGCGGCCCCAGGCAAACACCGCCACCGCCCCGCCAATCAGGGCAAACGAGAGCAGTTGCGCGCCCGTCACCGCGTCCAGATCCCGACAAGGGCCGCCAGGCTGACCAGCACCAGAAAGCCGTTGATCGCCACCAGCAAGGCCGGCGGCAAGCGCTGCGTATCGGGGCGCGGAGGGGCGATGGGGTGCATTTGCCGCCACACCGCCGCCATGAAGCAGAAGGCGCTGAACAGGATGAGCAGGCTGCCAGTGGCCCCGATCAGCCAACCGGCCACGATCCTGTCGAGCAGCGCCCTTGCGCCAATGCCCGAGGCCAGCGCCGCCAGCCCCGTGCGCACCCATGCCGCATAGGTCCGCTCGGCCGCCAGCACGGTGCGATCGGCGGCCAACTGAGTGCGCCGGTCGGCGCTGTCGGTTTGCTGTGCGGCGCTATGCTCCAGCTTGCCGGCGCTGCGGGCCAGTTGCACATGCGCCGTGGTGGCGGCCTGCTCGGTATCGATTGCCATAGGCATGAAATGCGCGAAACTGGCATGTTCTGGCAGGCCGCCGAAAATATTTCGGCCATAGCGCGGGGCGCGTCAGAATTTGCGGCGCAACCCCACCTGCCACTGGCGCGGCTGCCCCAGAATGTAAGAGCCGGCATAGTATGGCGCCACAAGGTTGAGCGAGGTCGACTCGGCATAGAACGTGTTGAACAGATTGTTCACCGCAAACGAGACCTGCCAGTCGGCTTGCGGGCTGTCCCAGGTGAGGCGGGCATTGACCAGTTGCAGCGCGGGCAGATGGCCCAGCGATGTGTTGATCGCGTCAGTATAGATGCTGGACCTGTGCTTGAAATCGACGCGGGGCGTGATGGTGCCCTTGCTGGTGGTCAGGGCGTATTGCGCGCCCAGCGACGCGGTAAACTCGGGATTGAAGACCGAGCGCATCGCCACTGTCACGCCGCTGGTGGCCACGACATGGTCATAGGCAAAGCCGGTGTAGCCAACCGAGGCATCGGCCGAAAAGCCGCCCAGATCGCGCAAGGTGGCCTCCGCCTCGAAGCCCTTGATGGTGGCGTCGCCAATGTTGGTGGTCTGGTTGCAGGGAAAGCCGGCGGCGGGCGAGATCGCATCGCAGCTGCGCAAGGTGCCCTGCAGGTTCTTGAGCTTGCTGTAATAGCCCGCCAGATTGAGCAGCAGATGGCGGTTGAACAGCGTGTTCTTGAGCCCCGCCTCATAGGTTGTGAGGGTTTCTGGCGCAAAAGGCAGCGCCTGCGAGGCCACAAACGGGCGCGGGTTGATGCCGCCGCCCTTGTAGCCGGTCGAGATCTGCGCATAGGCCATCACCGCATCGCTCAGCCGGTAGTCAGCGCTGATGCGATAGTCGAAGCGGGTGCCCTGAAAGGTGCGCGTCAGATTGACCAACGAGGCCAGGCTGGGGATGATGCTGCCATAGGGGTCGAAGCGGTTGAAAGTGAAGTCCTTGCGGTCATCGGTATAGCGCCCGCCCAGCGTGATGTTCAGGCGCTGCGTGGCATGAACGACCCCATGCACAAAGCCCGAGATCGAGCGGGTGCGCACCGGATCGTGAAAGACGGTATCGAGATTGATGCCGCCCCCGCCCGGCGCCACGCCGCCCGGAATGGTCACCCGGCCTTCCGACACGCCGGTCGCCTTGTAGAAATAGCCACCCACCGTCCAGTCGAGCAACGCGCCCAGCCCGCCCGAAAAGCGCAGTTCCTGCGTGAACTGGCGATGCAGCAGGTGCCAGCTCTGATCCGAGATGCTGGCCGGGGTCTGGTCGATCTGGGCCGACAGGTTGGTGGAAGAATAGCGATAGGCGGTGATCGAGGTGAGCTTGATGTTGCGCCCCAGATCGGCGGTCAGCGTGTTGCTTATGCCCTTAGCGTCGAGCGTTGAATTGGGCGACATGGCATAGGCCGGCGCGGGCGAGGTCCCGGTCGGGCGGCTCTGATAGGTCTCGTAATTGGTGTAGCTGCCCCAGGGCGTGATGTAATTGGCCGCGCCGGCCCAGGCGGGGCTTTGGAACACGGTCTTCTGCGCCGGGTTTTCGGACTGGTCCTGCGTCGTGTCGATCGAGAGCACATTCTCGATGCCGGGCGCGGGGGTCCACAGCAGGCTGGCGCGGGCCGACCACACCGCCTCGCCGCCCTGCGTGCCCAGAACGCAACTGGCGCCTGTGCGCACAGTCGTGCCGCTGCCCGTGGCGCAGGCATAGTCCAGCCGCTGCATGAACCCGTCGCGCCGCCGGCCCGATGCCGAAAAGCGTACGGCCAGCTTGTCGGGCACGATGGTGAAGTTGGCCGCGGCCCGCCCGCTCAGCAGGTTTCGCCCGCCCGCGGTCACTTCGGCATAGGCATCGGGCTGGAACGAAGGCTTGCGCGAATAAAGCTTTACCGAGCCGCCGATCGAATTCTTGCCCGAAAGCGTGCCCTGCGGCCCGCGCGCGATCTCGACCCGGTCGGTGTCGAGAAGCTGGAACACAGCGCCCGACATCACCCCGTAATAGACATCATCGACATACATGCCCACGCCCGGCTCGACCGCGAAATGGATGTCGGACTGGCCCACGCCGCGAATGAAAACGCTGGCGAACTGGCCAAAACCGCCCTGCCCCTTGGACAGGTTGACGTTGGGCACGCTGCCCGCGGCCGAAACGATGTCGGTGGCGCTGCGCCTTTCGAGCATTTCGCGACCCATGGCCGAAATGGCGATGGGCGTGTCCTGCAGCCGCTGCGCCCTGAACTGGGCCGTCACGATGATTTCGGCGGCGGCGGGCTTGTCGCCCTGTTGCTCGGGCGCCTGTTGCTCGGGGGCCTGCGCCGCCAGGGCAGCCGAGGCCCAACCCAGCGCCAATGCCGACACCGTGGCGGCGTGACAAAATCTTGCCATCATTTTCTCATCCCACATTGCGGGGCGCAGTTTACCGAGCCGCGCCCTCATTTTGTGGGATCAGTCTAGTGGCGATGGCCGCCTGCCTCTTGGGCTGGCGCGACCCACACCTGAACAAATGCGACGCGCCACATGGCCGGCCCTATTGCCCCCGCAGCTGGCTGGGCGAACAGCCAAAGCGGCGGCGGAAGGTGCGGCTGAAATGGCTGACATCGTTAAAACCCACGTCGAGCGCGATGTCGATGATCCGGGCCGATCCGCGATCGCTCGAGGCCGAGATGCGCTTGACCGCCTCGTCGAGCCGGGCATTGACGATGAACTGGCGCGGGCTCACGCCATCGAGCAGAAACGCCCTTTGCAACTGGCGGATGCTCACCCCGATCTGGTCGGCCACGGCATGGACCGACAGCTCGGGGTCGGACAGGTTGCGCATCATGAAGGTGATCGCATCGCGCCGGATCGAGCGCCTGGGCGAAGCTGTCGCCGCCGCGCCCGAGGCCGATGGCAGGCCCTGCCCCACATTGCCCACCAGGCTGACCATATCGCCCAGCAACTCGGCCACGCCGCCATGCCAGTCGCCATCCGGTTCGCCCAGCAGCGCCTGCCGGCAGGCACGCACCACCGACACCGCCAGCCCCACCGCCGCCCTGCCGCCTGCCAGATGCCGCCCGATCAGCGCCTCGGGGTTGTCCATCTTGCGCGCGGCGCTGGCATAGGGAATCTTCACCAGGATCAGCCCCATGTTCTCGTCCGACTGGCTGCTCCACGGCCGTGTCAGGTCGCGGAACACGATATCGCCCTCGGCCAGATCGACCTGCCAGTTGGACTGCCAGATACGGCTGCGCCCGCGATCGGCAATCGTCATCACGAAGGCATCGCGGTCGGGCGCTGCCCAGCCCCCGGTCCGGCCCGAAGTGCTGGTGGCCAGGGCGGGCGTCGAGTCGATAAAGACCATGCCCATGTCGCCAATCTCGACCCGCCGCATTCGTGCGTGGAACAAGCGCTGGTCGCTTGGCGTGACGATGAGGTCGGATAATGTGTCGCTGCCCAGTTCCGACCAGCGCGACTGCCGCATGGGCAAGGGCACCGACTGGGTGTCGAATTCATAGAAACGTGATTGAGCCAAGGCGCCGCTCCCCTGCCATCCTGCGCTGTGCCTGCCTGCGGCTTACTGGCTCGCCGGCAGGCCGTTCATGGCGTCCAGCGCCGCCTCGGGCATGGGCGCGTATTCGGCATAGCGCGGCAATGCCGGGTCGAAATGGTCCCACTTCACCGCCTGCTTGGTGTAGATCACCGCCTCGGGGCTGACCTGGTCAGGGTCGTCAAGCGAACCGGATTGCACCATGATCATCTCGCCCGGCATCGACCCCGACGTGAATATCCGCCCGCCGCACGTGCCGCAGAAATGGCGCGTCACGCTGCCCCCGCTTTCGCCGTGATTGGTGTAGGTGGCCGGTGTGCCCGAAAGGACCAGCTGGCTTTGGTGAATGCCGATGATGGTGGTGTGGCCGGTGCCGGTGGCTTTCTGGCAATCCTTGCAGCAGCACTGCTGCACGAACAGGCTTGGCCCGCACAACTGGTATCGGATAGCGCCGCAAAGGCAGCCGCCTTCAAGCCGGGTTCCCGCTTCGATCATGGTTTTGCTCCTCTGGGCGTGTCTGCGCACGCGTATGCACGAGGATGGGCACGAAAACGGTGATGCACAAGGGCGCATTGCCCCGATGCGGTTTGTCGTTTTGCGCCATCTGCCTGTCGCGCCATGCAAAGACAAAGCGCCGCACCGGGCCTAGGCTGCAAGGCATAACCAGCGCAGGGCTGCCCATGCGTCGCGATCACGTCAGGACCGGATCGAGGCCGCAAAGGCGCCTTTTGCCACTCAGGAACGCCCCATGTACCCCTTCAGCACCGGAAGTTATGCGCCCAAAAACGGCTGGTATGTCGCCGCCTTCTGTCACGAAATCGGCGAGGATCTGCTCAGCCGCTGGATTTTGAACCAGCCGGTGGTGCTTTACCGCAAGGCCGATGGCACAGCCGTTGCGGTGCAGGGCCGCTGCCCGCACAGGCATTTTCCGCTGGGCGCCAGCAAGCGCGTGGGCGATGCCATCCAATGCGCCTATCACGGCATCACCTTTGATGCGGGCGGCGCCTGCACCTTTGTGCCCAGTCAGGAAAAGATCCCCGGCGTCTATGCGATCAAGGCCTACCCGCTGGTCGAGCGCGGGCTGTGGGCGTGGATCTGGCCGGGCGACCCGGCGCTGGCCGACGAGCGCCTGATCCCCGACATGGCTGAGATCGGCTACACCCTGCCCGGCTATCACGCGCGGGCGCTGTTCTATCACCATGTCGAGGGGCGCTATCAGTTGCTCAACGACAATCTTCTCGACCTGTCGCATCTGGGCTATCTGCACCACACCTCGATCGGCACGCCCGATGATGCCGCCACCCCCGAAACGCGCGAGGCCAACGACCGCTTCATCCGCAGCCGGCGGATCATGCGTAACACCTTGCGGCCAGCGGTGGTCGACTGGCAATCCGATTTTGACGGGCCGATCGACCGGGTTTCGGGCATGGATTTCCACTTTCCCGGCTTTCACGCAGGCATTGCCGACGTGTTCGTCGCCCAGGGCCATGCCCGCGCCGGCGAATTGCTGCGATCGAGCAGGGTGTGGCATGCCGTAACGCCGGCGGGCAAAACCACCACCAACTACTTCTTCGCCATGGCCTCGCCCGACGCCAAGGCGGTCGACGATGCCGAGACCTATCTCAAACCCGTGATCGAGGAGGACATCTTTGCGACGGTAGAGATCGAGAAGATCATCTCGACCATGGACGAGGTGCCGCCCGAGCTGATGCTGAAAAGCGATGGCACCGCCGTGCTGGGGCGGCGCGCGCTGCAACGCATGATGGATGCCGAGCGGTAGCGGCGCCACCACCACCCGTCCGGCGCAGCCTGACCTGCGTCAGGCATCGCCCCGGCGGGCAGCTTCGATCGCGGCAATGTCGATCTTGCGCATGGACATCATGGCCGTCATCGCCCGCTTGGCCGCTGCCGCGTCGGGGTCTGTTGTGGCGGCCAGCAGCGCCCGAGGGGTGATCTGCCAGGAAAACCCCCAGCGATCCCTGCACCAGCCGCAGGCGCTTTCCGCCCCGCCATTGTCGACAATCGCATGCCAATAGCGGTCGGTCTCGGCCTGATCCTAAGTATGCACCATGAAGCTGACCGCTTCGTTGGGCCTGAAATGCGGCCCGCCGTTCAGCCCGACGAAGGGGCGGCCCAGCACGGTAAACTCAACGGTCAGCTCCATGCCCTGTGAGCCGCCGGGAAAATCGGTGGCGGCCGCATGGGCCGGGCCAACATGGCTGTCGGGAAAGACGCTTGCGTAAAACTCGGCAGCCTTGCGCGCCTCGCCGTGGTCGAACCACAGGCAGGTGACGATCCTGTCCATCAGACATCTCCGCTCTACTGGTCGGTTACGATCCATTTGGTCACAGTTACGCGCCCCGCGCAACTCGCGATGCGCCAAAGGGCGAAAAGCGGTTCCGGGCGGGCCGGGCGTTGCGCCCGCATACCCGCCCGTCCTGCGCCCTTGCGCCCCGTCAGATCTGGGCCATGCCACCATCGACGAACAGTTCGACGCCGTTGATGAAGCTGGCATCGTCCGAGGCGAGAAAGAGGACCGCATTGGCAATTTCGGCAGGCTGGCCAATGCGACCGGCAGGGATCGAGCCGACGATGTAGTCCTTGGTTCCCTGCGCGTTCTCGCCAAACAGATGGGTCACGCCGGGCGTATCGGTCAGGCCCGGGCTGATGGCGTTTACCCGGATGCGGCGATCCTTGAGGTCGAGGATCCAGTTGCGAGCAAAGCTGCGCACCGCCGCCTTGGTGGCCGAATAGATGCTGAAGGCCGGCGTGCCCGAAATGCTGACCGTCGATGCCGTGAGCACAACCGAGGCACCATCGCGCAGCAGCGGCAGGGCCTTTTGCACCGTGAACAGCACGCCCTTCACATTGGTGTCGAACGTGTCCTGATAATGCGCCTCGCTGATGGCGCCCAGCGGGGCAAATTCACCGCCCCCGGCATTGGCGAACAGCACATCGATGGCCCCGTGCTGCTGCTGGACGGCGTCATACAGGCGGTCGATGTCGGCCAGATTGGCCATGTCGCCACGCACGCCCGTCACCCGCCCGCCAATGGCCTTGACCGCGACATCAAGCGCGTCCTGCCGGCGGCCGGTGATGAATACCGCTGCGCCTGCCTGGGCGAAGGCCCGCGCCGTTGCCAGGCCAATACCCGAGGTGCCGCCGGTGACCACCACCACCTTGTTGCTGAAATCCTGTGCCATGTTTCATTCTCCTGTTGGTTGGCGGGGCGCCCTTCGCGCCGCCGAGACAGGAGATGCAGCAGGAACGATATTGGCTGTAGAGAGCAAAATCGTTACTCATCGTTCCATCAGGAGAACGATGATGCGCGTTGACCTCAACGACTATGCCTATTTCGTCGAAGTGGTGGCCCATGGCGGCTTTGCCCCGGCAGGCCGCGCCCTGCGCGAGCCCAAGTCGAAGCTCAGCCGCCGCATCGCCGCCCTCGAGGCGCGTCTGGGCGTGCGCCTGATCGAGCGGTCGAGCCGCCGCTTCCGTGTAACCGAGATCGGGCAGAGCTTTTACGACAGGTGCCGCGCGATGCTCGACGAGGCCGAGCAGGCACAGGCGCTGATCGTGCAGGCGCAGGCC
>DATMUT010000615.1:0-2292 GCA_035563755.1 Novosphingobium sp. | reverse complement strand
ATATGGGCTGGTTCATACCGACCGCGACGTGACCATGGTGTTCCACCTGGGCATGTCGGGCCGCTGGCGCATAGACCCCGACACGATCGAGCGGCACGACCATCTGGTGCTGACCACAGGGCATGCCCATGTGCTGGCGCTCAACGATGCGCGGCGGTTTGGCTCGGTCGATCTGGTGGCAACCCCGGCGCTTGAGGCATGGCCCGCCTTTGCAGCGCTCGGGCCAGAGCCTTTGGGCGAGGAAATGACCGCCGCGCATCTGGCCGCTGCCTTCAAGGGGCGGGTGGCGCCGATAAAAGGCCTGCTGCTCGACCAGCGAATCGTGGCCGGCCTTGGCAACATATATGTGTGCGAGGCGCTGCACCGGGTGGGGGTTGCGCCCACGCGCGAGGGCGGCAAGCTGAAAAAGCGCGAGATTGCCGCATTGGTCGAGGCAATCCGGCAGGTGCTGGGCGAGTCGATCGCGGCGGGCGTCTCGACCATCCGCGACTATGCACAGCCCAATGGCGAACTGGGCTATTTCGCGGCGAACTGGCGTGTATATGGCCGCGAAGGCCAGCCCTGCGCCGCCGGCGATGGCGCCTGCAAGGGCACGATCACCCGCATCGTGCAGGGCGGGCGATCGAGTTTCTGGTGCCCGGTGTGTCAGCGCTAGAGGCGCAAGCATCTGCTTGACGATTCGGCCCATGCCCGTTAAGGGCGCCGCTTTCCCGGTGGTTTTGCCGCCGGACCCCATTTACGCATCAGTCGGCCGCGCACGGCCATAAGAGGACAGACATGGCCAATACGCCGCAAGCTCGCAAGCGCATCCGTCGCAATGAACGCCGCGCTGAAGTCAATGGCAACCGCATCAGCCGCATCCGCACCTTCGTGAAGAAGGTCGAGGCCGCTATTGCCGGTGGCGACAAGACCGTTGCCGCCGAAGCCCTGCACGCTGCCCAGCCCGAGCTGGCTCGCGGCGTTGCTCGCGGCGTGCTCCACAAGAACACGGCCTCGCGCAAGCTTTCGCGCCTGACCAAGGCCGTCGCTGCCCTGTGATTCGCCGGCCGCACTGACGGCCAGGCAGAGTCCCTTCAAGGGTAGCTAGGTAAAAAGGCCGGCGGGCCGCCCCCGCCGGCCTTTTTGCGTTCGCGCCGCGTGTAACACAGGCTACGCATCCAAGATGGATAAGCCTTGGAGTTTCCACGATTCGCGTTTTTGTCAGTTTTTTTATTGACTGTTTTCAATGGTTTATTACGAAATCCCGGATTTTCGCGCACCCAAGGGTGTCAAGCCAATTATTTCAATTTTTTTGCATGGCGCCGCCTTGCCCCCCCCGCGCACCGGCCATACAGAGGGCGAACCCGGTGCGGTCACGCGCCGGTCTTCACAAGAGTTTTCGGACGGATCAACCGGCTGCGGGGTTCCTGCGGGTGGGCTCTATGCCCGCGCGCGGGTAGGCCGTGTGATGCGTTGTATATCTGAATTTCATCAGGAGCTTGACGGGTGACGGGAACCGTTTGGAGTGGGCGCCGCTCCGACTCTGTGCCAAGCAAGACCAAGGCAACCGGGGGGACGCCACACAGCGACGATCAGGAAGCGCTGGACCTGGCGGCCGATTGGGCTGACATCAGCCAGGGCCTGCGCAAGGACCTGGGCCAGCAGTTGCACAACCAGTGGATCCGCCCGATCCAGCTGGGCAGCTTCTGCAAGGAAACCGGCACGCTCGACCTCTTTTTGCCAACCGAATTCTCGGCCAACTGGGTCGCGGATCGCTTCGCCGATCGCCTGAGCCTTGCCTGGAAGATCGCCCGGCAGGAAGTGCGCCATGTGCGCATTCTGGTGCAACCCGGCCGGCGGGCCATGCCCGAACTGCGCCTGGCCCGCAGCGAGGCTTCCAAGCGCGCCGCCAACGATGCCGAAGCGGCCCGCGCCTCGCGCAGTGCCATTCCGGCGCCCGCGCCGGCCAGTGTCGTTTCCGACACGATTGGCCTGGCCTCTATCGGCCTCGACCCCTCGCTGACTTTCGCGACCTATGTGACGGGCACGTCGAACGTGCTGGCCTTCAACGCGGCCCAGCGCATGTCCGCCATCGAGGCGCCGCAGTTCTCGCCGCTTTACCTCAAGGCCGCGACGGGTCAGGGCAAGACTCACCTGATGCACGCCATCGGGCATGCGTTCCTGGCCAATCACCCGCGCGCGCGCATCTTCTACTGCTCGGCCGAGCGGTTCATGGTCGAGTTCGTGCAGGCGCTGCGCCAGAACCAGATGATCGAGTTCAAGTCGCGCCTGCGCGGCTTTGACCTGCTGATG
>DATMUT010000614.1:0-3143 GCA_035563755.1 Novosphingobium sp. | reverse complement strand
TGCCTCAGCGTCCAGCCACGCCACGCGCCGCCCGTGCCGAACCGGCCCGCCATGCCACCTTCAGCGAGGCGTTTAGCGGGCTTGGCGGGGTGGCGAGCACTGCTACGCCTTCGGCGGGCGCTGTTGACATTCGCAAGATTGCCGCGCCCCGCCCCGCGCCCAAGGCGCCGCCGCCGCCGGCGCACCCCAGCCGCATCTGGGTGCAGGTGGGCGTGGGCCGCGACACCGATCGCATCGTTTACGATTGGCGCAGGCTGACCCGCGAGGAGGCCGAATTGTTCAAGGGGCGCAAGCCTTTCGTGACCGAGTGGGGGCGCACCAACCGCCTGCTGACCGGCCCGTTCGAGACCGAGGCCGCGGCCAAGGCCTATAACGACAAGCTGCACAAAGGCGATCATGGCGACAGCTTTGTGTGGATCAGCCCGGCCGGGCAGGTCGTTGATCCACTGGACGGGCGCTAGGATTGCGTGCAGGATTGAACAGGTCGCCCGGCGATACTGCCGCTTTTCCACAAGCTGTGAACAGGCTTGTGTGTTTATGCGCAGGCTCTTGTTCAGGCGCCATTGAGGTTTTTCTAAAACTGCGCGCATCGTCTTGACGAAATTCGACAATAGGCGCTCCAGGATCAGATCGATGGTAACGAGGGCAGGGCAAAGCGAATTCGGGCGGCACGAGGATTGCGCGCCGGTAGAAATGCTCGGCCAGCTTTTCGAAGCCAGGGGCTGGAACTACGAATTCGTCACCGATGACGAGATCACCGGCGAGGTGCAGGGCAGCTGGGCCACCTATCAACTGCGCGGCATCTGGCGGCACGAGGACAGCGTGCTGCAATTGCTGTGCCTGCCCGACATCCGCGTGCCCGAGGACAAGCGCCCGGCCATGTACGAGGTGCTGGCGCTGATCAACGAGCAGTTGTGGCTGGGGCATTTCGACGTGTGGTCGAACAATGCGGTGCTGCTCTATCGCCACGGCACGATGCTGGGCGATGACGGGCTGCTCTCGATCACGCAGGCCCAGACGCTGGTCGAGGTCGCGGTCGAGGAATGCGACCGTTT
Source organism: Novosphingobium sp. (assembly GCA_035563755.1). GTDB lineage: Bacteria > Pseudomonadota > Alphaproteobacteria > Sphingomonadales > Sphingomonadaceae > Novosphingobium. The sequence continues at coordinate 2,088 of DATMUT010000614.1, read as the reverse complement.
CTATCCGGCCTTCCAGTTCATCCTGTGGGGCGACAAGAGCCCGCAGGACGCGCTGGCCAGCGCGTTGGTCGATGCGGCGGGCGAGGCATAAGGGCTTTCATATGACGATCGACATGGGCTGGCCGCGCAGCATTCTGCTGGTGGGTTGTGGCAACATGGGCGGGGCGATGCTGGCCGGTTGGCTGCGCGCTGGCTTTGATCCTGCGCGATTTACGGTGGTCGACCCGCTTTTGGCCGAGGCGCCGCAAGGTGTTGAGCTGCTGCGCGAATTGCCGCAGGGGCGCGTGTTCGACCTCATGCAACTGGGCGTCAAGCCGCAGGCGCTTGATGGCGTGGCGCCGGCGCTGACGGCGCTGGCTGGCCCGGATACGGTGCTGCTCTCGATTCTGGCGGGCACCGAATTGGCCAGCCTGCGCGCGCGTTTTCCCGATTGCCGGGGCATTGTGCGGGTGATGCCCAACCTGGCAGCCGCCATTGGCAAAAGCCCGATGGGCGTGGCAGCGCAGGGGCTGGACCAGCAGGGCTGCGATGCGATGACCGCGCTGCTGGCGCCTTTGGGCACGCCTGAATGGGTGGGCGAGGAACTGTTCGATGCGGTGACGGCGCTGGGCGGCTCGGGGCCGGCCTTTGTCTATCGCTTTATCGATGCGCTGGCGCAGGGCGGGGCGGCTGTGGGCCTGCCGGCCGATCAGGCGCTGCGTCTGGCGCTGGCCACGGTCGAAGGCGCTTCGGCGCTGGCAGGGGCTGCGGGTGTCGATCCGGCCGAACTGGCCCGACGCGTGGCAAGCCCGGGCGGCACGACCGAGGCGGGCCTGCGCGTGATGGATGCCGACGGGGCGATCCTGAAGCTGGCCGAGGCGACGCTGCGCGCTGCGCGTGATCGCGGGGCCGAGATGGCCGCGGCTGCCCGCGCGGCGAAGGGCTGAGCGGCCTCCTGCGCTGCCCAGCAACAATTTGATACGGATTTTAGACGCGAATCCGGCTTGAAACATGGCCGGCAAGGGCCGATATTCCTTCTCATGCGGTGTGGCCAATCTTGCCCGCCGCCCACAGGAGTTGGAAAAATGGCCATCTGGAATGACCCCCAGCCCTCGCAGACGGGCTTTGGCGCGTCTTCGAAGATGAATGCTGAGATGCAGCGCGCCGCGACCTACGACGCCGGCCTGCGCAGCTACATGCTGTCGATCTACAATTACATGGCTTCGGGCGTGCTGCTTTCGGGCCTGGTCGCGCTGGTTTTCGCCAGCTCGGGCCTTGCCGCGCAGCTGTTCGTCACCCCGCTGCGCTGGCTGATCGTGCTGGCCCCGCTCGGCTTCGTGTTTGCGATGAGCGCGGGGATGGGCCGCATGAAGACCAGCACGCTGCAGGCCTGTTTCTGGGGCTTTGCGGTGGCGATGGGCCTCTCGCTCTCGTCGATCTTCCTTGTCTACACCGGCGCGTCGATCGCGGCGACCTTCTTTGCCACGGCGGGCGCCTTTGCGGGCCTCAGCCTGGTGGGCTACACCACCAAGCGTAACCTGTCGGGCATGGGCACGTTCCTCATCATGGGCGTGTGGGGTCTGCTGATCGCCTCGCTCATCACCATGTTCTTCCCCATTCCGGGCGCGGGTTTCGTGATCTCGGTGCTGGGCGTGCTGATCTTTGCGGGCCTGACCGCCTACGACACGCAGAACCTGAAGAACATGTACTGGCAGGCCGCCGGTACGCCCTATCTGGGCAAGGTGGTCATCATGGGGGCGCTCAACCTCTATCTCGACTTCATCAACATGTTCCAGTTCCTGCTCAGCTTCATGGGTGACCGCCGCTGAGCAGGTCCGGGCGACGGGGCGCGGCTGATCGCAGCACTCCGTCATTCCGACGAAAAATATCGGCCCGGGGAGCCAAACGGCTCTCCGGGCATTTTCTTTGCCGGGCCATGCGTGTACCCGCATAAGTGCATAGCGACAGCGGCAGGGCGCGCCCGCCAGATGTCGATCGAGGGAGCCATTTGATGTTGCGTTGGGTTCGTTTTGCCCTTGTTTCTGCCGGTGTTGCCGCTCTGGCTGCCTGTTCCGCCCCGCCGCCTCCGCCGCCGCCTCCCCCGCCTCC
>DATMUT010000613.1:0-3662 GCA_035563755.1 Novosphingobium sp. | reverse complement strand
ACCCGCAACCCCGAGCTGGGCATCCTGCAGGCAACGGCCGAGCTGGGCGTGGCGCTGGTGGCTTTCAGCCCGCTGGCGCGCGGCGTTCTGGCCAATGCCGTGCGCGACCCCGATGCGCTCGAGGCCAAGGACCTGCGCCGCACGCATCCGCGTTTCAACGCGCAGAACTGGCCGACCAATCTGGCGCTGGCCGACGCCTTCAACGCCATCGCCGCCGAGCAGGGCGTGACCCCGGCGCAATTGTCGTTGGCCTGGGTGCTGTCGCGCGGCGATCATGTGCATGTGATCCCCGGCACCACCAACGTGAACCATCTGGCCGAGAACATCGCCCGTGCCGACTGGCGCCCGGATGATGCCGTGCTCGACCGGCTCGACGCGCTGATCAACCGCCACACGGTTGCCGGCCCGCGCTATCCGGCCGCCATGCAGGCCACGATGGATACCGAGGAATTCGCCGACTGATGTGCATGGCGCCTGCCGGGGGACTTGACCCGGCGGGCGCCCACAGGCGAAACAGGCCCGATGGGATATTGGCGGGGCGCAAGGCGCATTGTTTCGGGTTTGCGCGTCGCGGGGGCGCTGGCGGTGTTTCTGGCGCTGGCAGGGCCGTGGCTCATCATGCCGCGTGGGTGGCGCTTGCGGCGCTGCTGGGTGGTGGTGGTCTGGCGGGCGCTGCTGGCGGGTTTTGGCATCAAAGTGGTGGTTCATGGCCGGCCCATCCACGGCGCGGGCACGCTCTATGTGGCCAATCACATCAGCTGGACCGACATTCCGGTGCTGGGCATGCTGATTGACGCGGGCTTTGTGGCCAAGGGCGAGATCCGCGCATGGCCGGTCATTGGCCGGCTGACGCAAGCCTACGGGTGCCTTTTCGTCGAACGCGAAAGACGCGGCCACGCTCACCACCAGGCCGCAGCCATGGCGCAGCATCTCGAGGATGAACGCGCGCTGGTGCTGTTCCCCGAAGGCACGACGGGGCTGGGCGAGGGCGTGCTGCCGTTCCGATCGAGCCTGTTTGCCGCGGTGCCCGGTGTTGCCGATGGCACCGCTCGGGTGCAGCCGGTCACGATCCGCTATTGCCGGCGTGACGGCACGGCTTTCTCGCCCGCCGAGCAGCGGCAGGTGGCCTGGATCGATGATGACGAGTTGGTGCCCCACGCAGGCGCGCTGGCCGCGATGGGTGGGCTGTGTGTAGAGGTCAGCTTTGAAGCGCCCGTCGAGGCGCATGGCCGCAAGGCCATAGCAGCAGCCTGCGAGGCAGCGATCACCCGCCGCCTCGCAAGCGAAAGCGCCTGATCAGGCCGCGACGCTGAAGCGCGTGGCGTAGCGGTCGGAAATCAGCTCGACCGGCATGACCACGCAGACATCGACCGTGTTGAACGCATGGTCGATATAGGCGCCATCGCCAAAGGTGGCGCCCACCCGCAGATAGCCCTTTACCAGCGGCGGCAGCTGAAACAGCGCGCGCCGCTCGTCATAGGTGCCACGCGCCATGCGCTCCATCGCCACGCCTTTGCCGTCAAGCACGCGCGGGCATTGGCCGGCAGGCGCCAGATGGTGATGGTAGAGATAGGACAGCGCCGGGGCAAAAGCGTCGGGGTCGACGCCCGGGAAAGAGGCGCAGCCGAACAGCAGGCCGATGCGGTTGTGGCTGATATATTCGGCAATGCCGCGCCACAGCATCGAGATGGTCGCCGAAGTGCGATAGGCGCTCAGCACGCAGGAGCGGCCCAGTTCAAGCCCTTCGCGCCCGTCGGCGCGGCCCGCCAGCATGGGCGCCAGGTCGAATTCGCCGGCTGAATAGAAGCCTGATGCCGCGCGCGCCACATTCTCGCGCAGCAGGCGATAGGTGCCCACCACCGCTTCCTGCGGGTCGGCGGCCTGTTCCAGCTGGTCCTCGTCGATAACCAGCAGGTGGTCGCACAGCACGTCATAGGCATCACGGTCGCAGCGCTCGCCGGCAAGGGTGGCGTCGGCCTCGGCGCCCATCTCCTCGAAGAACACGCGCCAGCGCAGACGCTGCACCGCCTCGAGATCTTGCGCGTCCTGGGCAAGCCGCACAGACAGGCGGCGCGAGGAATTGGGTCGGGTGCTGCCGGTCATAACGTCTCCTTCCGACCTGCTTAACAGCCGCGTATGACACGCTGGCGGCATCGGCATGACGGTTTGGGGACAGGTGGACCGGGCGCGACATGTTAAAAAACAAGGGGGCGGGAAGCTGTGCCTCCCACCCCCTTGCGGTGTCAGTGCCAATGGCGTTGCCGATCAGAACTCCAGGCGGATGCCCAGGTTGATGCCGTGCGCCTGATAGTCCGAACGGATCGTGCCCTGATAGCCCACGAACAGCGAACCGGCGTCGTCGAACACCCAGTTCACGCCGACGTTGGCGTCGACTTCGTTCTTGGCCGGGGTCAGGCCGGTCACCGTGAAGGTGCTGTCGGTCTGGCCGTTCATGTAGGCGGTGATCACGTCGGTGCCGCGATTGCCCAGCGCGTTGCGATACAGCGCGCGAACGTAGGGGCGGAACTTGCCCACGGCCTTGGTCAGGTACACACCGGCCAGCAGGTCGGTGCGGTCGGCGTTGATGCCCGACACGGTCAGGTCAGCCGAGCTGGCGCCCGTTTCGGTGAAGCCGTTGATCTTGCCCTTCATGAAGTCGATGCCGACGAAGGGTTCGACCTTCCACTTGCCCAGCTTGATGTCGTAGCCGATGTCGCCCTTGGCCTTGAACAGGTTTTCACCCGTGCTGGCCGAGGCGGTGCGGGTGTAGCTGCCGATGATGAGCGTCTTGTTGGCGCTCAGGTGGCCCAGGTTGTAGGCCAGCTGGCCCGACACGCGCAGCTTGCCGAAATACTGCGCGCCATACAGCGCCACGGCAAAGTCGCGGTTGGTGCCCGAGAGCGTGGCGGGGGCGTAGTGCAGCTTGTCCCACGAGGCGTGCAGCGCCAGACCCCACACGTGGCGGGGGCCCGAGAAGTCGTAGCCGCCGGTGATGCCGAACAGCTGGTCGCGGGTGCGATAGCCGCCGGCGGTCGATGCGGTCGAGCTGAAGCTGCCCTGGCCGGTCATGTTCAGCCACCAGCCGTCTTCGGGGTGGTTGCTGTTCTGGTCGTACATGCGCAGGTCGACCATGCGCGAGAACAGGTTGGCCTGGTCGCGCAGGGCCTGTGCATAGGCCAGATAACCCTCGGGCGAGAGCGAGTCGAGGAAGGTCTTGGCGCCAGCGGCGTCAAGCAGGTCGACCTCGCCCAGCAGCGTTGCCGCATCTGAGCTGGCATCGTTCGAGGCGGTGGTGATCAGCTTGTCGAGGCCGGTGGCCACCGAGATCTGGTTCTTGGTCACGCCGTAGCTGGCGTCGAGGCCGGCCATCACCGTGCTGTAGTTCAGGTGGGTTGCGACCACCGTGTAGGTCTGCTCGGTCGTGCCCGAGGTCGAGCAGATGCCGCTCACGCAGGTCGCGCCCGTCGAGAGCGTGCCGTTGGCCGCGTCAAAGCGCACGAACAGCAGGCTGTTGCCGGCCAGCGTGGCGCTGCCGGTGATGCCGCCGCCAGCGTCGATGATGTTGTAGAGCGAGCCGGTCGAGTAGAAACCGGCGGCCACCTGCAGGCGGATGGTGCCGGCCAGCGACACAGCGCCCGTGGTGTAGAGCTGGCTGTAGGTGG